>SMXP01000076.1 GCA_004356335.1 Alphaproteobacteria bacterium
GCGGGGTCTCGATCGTGTTTTGGTATTCCCCGGCCGTAAGTGGGGTAGACCATTGGGCGGCGCAACCTTGGCGGCGGTACTGGAACGGGCCGGATATGGCGAATTCACCATTCACGGCTTTCGCAGCACTTTCCGCGACTGGGCGGCAGAGTGCACCGATGTCCCGCGTGAGATCGCCGAATTGAGTCTTGCCCATGAGGTCGGCAATGCGGTGGAGCGAGCCTATAGGCGCAGCGACCTGTTCGAAAAACGGCGCGATCTGCTGGACAGGTGGTCGCGGTTTTGCTGTCCGACCAGCGCCGTGGTGGTGGAGATCGGGGGGCGGGGATGAACGAGAACGAGCGGTGCAAACGGCTAAAACAGAAGCTTGCCTACCATTTCAAAGCCGAGCGCAAAGCCATGCTCACCGGCACTGCCGAGGATCGTTTATCCGATGCCCACAATATCTTGTGGGCAGATCGGTGGGCGTCGAAGCGGCAACGTGCCTGGAAGCCCGAAGCAGAAGTCGCCCGCCTTGAAAACATCACGCGGGCGCTTAATCGAATTGTCAGTGATTTGAGCGAATTGCCTGAATATCTACGCTTTGTTTTTTCCTTTGATTCCGCTCGCATCGATGCGGCGCCGAAAGGCATTATGCCCGCGCTAGAGCATTATCCAACTATTCCGGCTCATATCCTGAGTTTGTGAAATAGTTCATGCATTCGGCTGGAGTGAAGTCGTCGAGGATCTCACCGACCTTGTTCCACAGCGCCTCCTTTGTTCGGGCGGCAGCCTTGCGCATCAATGCCTTGAACTTGGCGAAGGCTTGCTCGATCGGGTTGAAGTCGGGTGAGTATGGCGGCAGGAACCGCAGCTCGGCCCCTGCCGCCTGGATCGCGATCCGGATCGCCGCGCCCTTGTGGACGCTGAGATTGTCCATCACCACCACGTCGCCGGGCCGAAGTTCCGGGACCAGCACATGCTCGACATAGGCGAGGAAGGCGTCGCCGTTCATTGCGCCGTCGAGAAGCATCGGCGCGCCGAGACCGCCCAGGCGTAGTCCGGCGACGAAGGTCGTCGTGCGCCAGTGGCCATGCGGGATGCTCGCGAACAGGCGCTCGCCCCGGCGGCAACGCCCGCGCAGGCGCGCCATCTTGGTGTTCAAGCCGGTTTCATCGATGAAGATCAGGCGCGCCGGATCGAGATCGGGCTGATCGGCGAACCACGCCTCCCGCGCCGCCCTCACATCGTCGCGCTCCTGCTCAGCCGCATGGCCCGTCTTTTTTTCACCGTAATCCCGCGCCGGTCGAAGAACCGCCACAGCGTCCCGTAACCGGCGCGCACGCCGCGCTCCTCGGCCAGGCGGGCGCGCATCTCGTCCAGCGTGATGTCCACCGTCTCTTCGATCAGGCCAAGAAGGTAGACCTCATGCGCGTCGAGCTTGGAACGGATCGGATGGCCCTGCTTGCGTGCCGTCCTCTCACCGCTCTCACGCCAGCGCCGCACCCACCGGATCGCCGTCGATACACCAACCCCGAACCGCGCCGCCGCCTGCCGCACCGATGATCCTGCTTCAGCGGCATCAAGCACACGCCCCCGAAGATCGCTTGAATAGGCTCCGCTCATCCTCTGCCCCTTGGTTGCTTGAGGAAAGGAATCGCAGATCAACCGCCGTTTGGGAATCCCCTCAATGATTCAGAGTTCACGGATCATGCTCTAAGACGAGAATTCCGCGGGCGCAGCGCCCGCGGGCCGCCACCGGCCGCCAGAAGCCGGGGCTCAACATGAAACCGAGAGGCGATAAACCGGCCGGCTGGCGCCGGGTGAGTCGAATCGCAAATTTCGATAAGTCCAAAAATATACCAAAATTATCGCACTTACTGGGTAAAGGAGGAATGAGGGCGTTAAATATACCGAAACAGGACCAAAATGCTACCATTTTAGCCCAATTTCGTTGGATCAGGCGCAATGTTGTTGCAATGAGCGGCCAATTGACCAAAACTTGCGCGCAGAAAGCAAAAAGAAGGTCAATCCAGGCCACGCCGGGCTCGCGTCAGTGGCCCGAAGTTGGGTTTGTTCCATGCCGGTGCAAACCCGTCCAAAACGGGAGAGAGACATGAAGAGACAATATTTGCTAGCAGCCGCAGCTACGGCTGCGGTGTCGTTTGCGTCATCGGCGTGGGCGCAAGATTCGGCCGAGCCGATCGTGATCCCGACACATAACTGGTCAAGTCAAGTTGTAATGGCCTATGTGATCGGGGGCATTTTTGAAAGCTTGGGTGACAATGTCGAATACGTGCCGGCAGATTCTCAGGCAGTCTACGAAGCCATCCGCATCGGCGACGTAACGATTTCGCATGAAGTCTGGCAGTCAACTTTTGGTGCCTCTTTCTACAATGCGATGGCCAAGGGTGGTTTGATTGACGCCGGGACACACTCTGCGGCAACGCTTGAAGAAATGGGCGTTCCTCAGTACGTGATCGACGACAACCTCTGCCCGGGTCTGCCAAACTGGGAAGCACTGAAAGATTGTGCTGCCGTATTTGCGACCGCCGATTCCGGGGGCAAAGGCCGTTGGCTGGAAGGTCCGCAAAGCTGGCATGGCGATTTGATGCCGCTGCGGCTTGAGGCACTTGGCCTTGGCGACCAGTACGTTGTGAAGTTTGCCGGCGGCGCCGACGCGATCTGGGCAGAATTGGCGTCGGCCAAGAAAGAACGCCGCGGCATTATCACCTTCAACTGGACGCCGAACTTTACCGATGCCGAGGGTTTCTCCTTCATCGAATTCCCTCCATATTTTGATGGATGCCGTGTCGCAGACGGTGGTGATGGCGCCTGTGGCTCGCCGAAGGGCTGGCTGAAAAAAGCGGCGAACTTCAAGTTCCCGAAAACGCATCCGGCAGCGTATACAGCTTTTACCAAGTTGTCTTTCTCGTCAGCGGACATCGGCCAAATGGCGGCACTCGTGGACATCGACAAAATGAGCCACCAGGATGCTGCCACGAAATGGCTGGCTGACCATGAGGATGTATGGAAGCCGTTCACACAATAGCCCTGCTACAAGGATATCCCTGCGCTTAGGAGGCAGATATATCCAATCTCTCTCCCCACGTTCTCTTAGGCGTGGGGAGAGAGGATTTTTTCTTAAGGCGTCGCCAAACGCCTCACTTCACGGCTAAAAGATCGTAGGCGCGAACGCCGCGGGCGTCGCCGCGAGCCAACATGTTGACCGGGAAATCCAAAATGCCGTCTCCGAGTGAACCAACCCAACAAGAACCGGTCATCAAGTGCGTTTCTGTTTATAAAATATTTGGCGAAAACGCCCATAAAATGCTTCGGGAATCCAAGGGGAATGTCGACGCCAAGAAATTTCAGGATGCCGGCTGCGTGGTCGGGGTCAACGACGCGTCATTTGAAGTGCACAAGGGTGAAATGTTGGTGGTGATGGGTTTGTCCGGCTCGGGCAAGTCTACGTTGTTGCGGTGCATATCGCGGCTCACAGAAACGACAGCGGGCAATATCTTTATCGACGGCGAAGATCTGTTGGCGATGAACGGCAAGCAACTGATCGAATTGCGCCGAAACAAGATGGGTATGGTATTTCAGAGTTTCGCCCTGTTGCCGCATAAAACGGTCATCGAAAACATTGCCTTTCCTTTGCAAGTCAAAGGCAACAGCACCGCAGACAGCATGAAACGAGCCCTGGAAATGGTCGAGCTTGTCGGTCTTGACGGCCGCGAAAATTATTTTCCGCGACAATTGTCCGGCGGGCAGCAGCAACGGGTCGGGATTGCGCGTTCTTTGGCCGTTGAGCCAGACATCTGGTTCCTTGACGAGCCGTTTTCTGCGCTTGATCCGCTGATCCGTAAAGAGATGCAGGATGAATTTCTTCGCCTGCAGGGTGTGTTGCACAAGACGATCTTGTTCGTCACGCATGACTTTGCCGAGGCGCTACGTCTCGCTGATCGTATCGCCATCATGAAAGATGGGGTGATCGAACAACTGGATACGCCGGCCAATATCGTCCTGAAGCCGGCAACCGAATATGTCCGAAAGTTCACCGCAGAAGTGCCGCGCGAGAAAGTGCTAAAAATCGAAGCCGTTATGGAACCGTTGGACAGCACAGAAGAGTTTGGCGATCTGAAAGTTTCGCAGGACGCTATCATTGAAACAGTCGCCGAGGCCGTGCTGGCCGAACAGAAACCCGTCGCGGTGGTGGATCGGAATGACAATATCGTCGGATCAATTCATAGCTCGAATATGATTCACATTTTATTCGGCAAGGACGACGCCGCCGAGGTGGGTGGCTGAGATCGACATGAAGCTATTGGAAAAACATCCGAAGCTCGTGCGGTTTGGGATCTTGCTGATCGGATTCTTCCTTTTGGTTGTCCTTATCACGCCGAACGAAGCGAACGTCCTTTGGCGGTTTCCGTCGTTGTTGGCACCGCTTCCAGGCGTGATTAATGATTTCGCCGAGTACCTAATGTTCGACTGGCTTCCGGTCGAAGTCTACGATTCCACTCTAGAGGAATACGAGCAATCGGCCTTGCTGCGCGAAGTGACCAGAGGCTTTTCGCGCGGTGTGCTTTTTCTGATCGAGCTCATTAGAGAAATACTGGTGGGCGGTGTCAAAACCATCGTTGCTTTTACCAGTTGGGAATTCATCCGCCAAAACGATTGGGCGGTTTGGCCGGCTCTGCCCTGGACCGTTGTGACGGGCGGTGCAATTCTTTTGGCCTATGCGCTGAAGGGCAGAGGGCTGGCGATTTTGGCTGGGCTCGCCTTGACCTATATCTCGGTATTTGGCCAGTGGGAACCGGCCATGCAAACCCTCTCGTTTGTCTTGGTCGCCGCGCCGATTTCAATCTTGCTCGGAATACTGCTTGGCATTGCCGCATACAAAAGCCGCGCGGTCGAGGCAACTTTGATGCCGCTTCTCAACATTGCTCAAACCATGCCGCACTTTTCGTATTTGGTACCGGTGACGGTGTTTTTTGGCGTTGGCGATCATGCTGGCGCGATTGCCACCATAATCTTTGCAACCCCGCCAATGATCCGGCTGACACTTTTGGGACTAAAAAGAGTCCCGGTGGAGGTTGTTGAGGCGGGCATGATGTGTGGCAGTACCAATCGGCAAATTTTGTTGAATGTTTTAGTTCCGACGGCGAGACGCGACATCTTGATCGGGGTGAACCAAGTCATCATGCAATGCCTCGCCATGGCGGTTATTGCTTCTTTCATTGGCGCCAAGGGGCTTGGGTTTAATCTTTTGCTTGCGCTGAACGGGCTTAGAATCGGTCTGGCGTTAGAATTGGGCATTTGCATCGTCCTGATCGCGGTCGTTCTTGATAAATTGTCTTTGGCTTGGGCCAACAAGCAAACATACTATTTCGCCAATCTCAGCTTTGTTGAGCGGCACAAGTACGGGTTAATATTTGTGGCGCTATTCGTTGTGAGCATTGTTCTGGCTATACTCGGCGGTTTCATTTTTAAGGACGGCATCAACTACCTTTACTTAATCCCTCATAACAAAGGCATCACCACCGAATGGTTTTGGCAGGCCGGTGTCGATTGGATGGTCGAAAATTGGTATTCAGGCCTGCAAGGTTTCAACCGTGGTCTGATTATCAACGTCCTGCAACCAATGAAAAACGCCTATCTGAGCATGCCGGTCAGCGCGACGTTTTTATTGGTGATGGGGGCCGGGTTCATTATTGGCGGCATCAGATCCGCGCTGGTTGTCGGCGGCTTTTTGCTGTTTATTGCGCTGACCGA
>SMXP01000077.1 GCA_004356335.1 Alphaproteobacteria bacterium
CGGCCCGTCGGTCGGCGCCGTCAAATCGGCAATGGTGCCGCCGGCAAACTTCACGGTGGCATAGTCGGTGCCGCTGCCGGTCAGCACAAAGGTCACTCCGTCACCAGTCAAGGTCGAGGTGCCGGACACATTGAAATCACCGCCATCGATAATATAGGTGCCGGGGCTGAACGTCACGTTGGCCCCGGAAATCTTGAGACCATCGCAATAGCGGCCGGGATTGAGCGGTGTATCATCGCCCAAGTGCAGGCTGGTAAACGTGCACTCTGAAGGTGTCAAACCGTATGTTCCTAGATCGCGTCCCAGGGGTCCATAAGGATCGATAAAAGGACTTTGAAAGGAACGCAGGGGGGCTAGCGACAGAAGCTCACCGTTACCGCCGATGGCAATGTCGCCCACAGCGGAAACAGGTGTCGATATAATATCCGCATTGCCCCAGATGGTGAGCGCTTGGTCACTGTGCGAGTTGGATGCCACACCGCAATTGACGGTGAAATCTGCATTGCCGGTAAACTCCACCGTGTCGGCAAAATCCGGATCGAGCCCTAAGATACAATGCTCGCTGGGCACCCCAACGAGGGTTGCCACAGCGCGCGCCCGAACCGTGACGTCGTCGCCGAATATCACGGAAGCGAGGTAAACCACCTGGTCCCAGGTTGCGATGACTTCGACCGCCCCGTCATCCCCCGTATAGGCGCCTTGTGTCGGCGGAAAGTTGACCGCCATAGTGGTGCCGCTTCCCACGGTAAAATCATTGCGGCTCGCGCTGTCAGTCGCTGCGTTGCGCGCTTCCGAAATATCAGCCGTATAGGAATAAGTAAGCGCGGCCGCAATGGCCGCTGAATCCGTTGCTGTTTGAAGCATTCGCTTGGACAGATACCAATTCGTGACATCCACACCCAAGCCAAGAAAACCGATAAACATCGGCAAAGTCAGCCCGATCAATATCGCCGCCCCGCCTCTTTTGTCCTTGCCAAAACATCGCAACAACCTACCAATTCCAGAAATCAACATTTTTACCTCTCAGCTGCATCCCGGCGGGACGCATCAACATGATTAACAAGTCCTTAACGGTACAAGTCGCAAGATAGATGCCAATCATGAGTGCCGATGGGCGATTGAGCCGAATTGGATTCCCCGAAACGTTGTCTGCCTTCGTCCAGCAAGGATTGCGCCCATATGGCAAGCGCCATGGGCCAATTAACGCTGATTATTTGCGGAATTGCGGAAGGCGCGCTTACCTTCAGGAGAAATCTTCTCGACGCTTTATTGTGTCACTTCGAGACAGTTGCTCTTGCCGAGACAGGGGGATGTTCGTTGGTCGCCCCTAGGGTCCTTCCGGTTTTGATGGAATCAAAACCTGACCCTAAGTTGTTGTTTTGTCGTGTTTCCGGACGGAAAACCGGTAAACGTTTCCTAAAGGTAATTTCTCTAAGCTCCCTTGCGCCCTGGTATAAAGCGCGTTCCACGCGATCAGACTCAGAGCCCATACCCCTGCTAAGGGTTGAAACACATATGTCAAATGCGCAACTGAAATCCGATGACCGAAGCGAACCGCGCCAACGCAGTTTGCGTACCGGGCGCATCACTTATAATAACGGCCAAACCACTATGGATTGCGTCATCCGTAACATGAACAAGATCGGCGCGAAGCTTGAGTGCAGATCGTGGTTCGAATGTCCTGAATTCGTAAGCCTGGTGATCGGTGTTGGTGACTTGGCCGAGCCGCCCATCAAATGTCAGGTCAAATGGCAAGACAATCTGCAAATTGGCATTGAGTTCCTCGAAGCGCGTGCGACACCCTCGAATTCTTGATGGCCTTATGGCAGCCGCCCGGAGCGCGCGCCCGGGCGGTGGCTGTCAGCAGTCGCAAAGGCATGAGAATACCCCCCTTTCCGACCCCACAGACCTGAAAAATCACATCACGGCCGCGCAACGAGACATCCCACAGCTTGACGGGCCAGCAGACACAAGCGCACAATTTAGCGCCGGTCATTCCTCCAAAAAAGCATTTCCCAGGAGACCAATCAACGTGGATGTCGACATCATTTTAGAACCAGACCTGACCCCGACACAGATCACGGAATTGGGTCAAGTTGCCGAAGGTTACGGCATTAGAGCCCTTTGGACGTCGAACTACTTTGCCCATTGGGACCCTTTTATCAGTTTGGTGCCCCTGGCACAGTCGACCGAGCGTTTGTTGATGGGGCCGTTGGCCGTCAGCCCGTTCGAAATGCACCCGCTTAAAATCGCCAATGGCCTTTTGACACTCAATGAAATGAGTCACGGCCGCGCTCAAATCGCGATCGGCGCCGGCGAAGGTAATCTGGATGCGATGGCCCTCAAAAAGCCCGATAAGATTGTCTTAGCGGTTCGCGAAGCTCTTGAAATCGTTTTTGCGGCTTGTCACGGTCAACTGAAACAAGGATATAAAGGTGACATATTTAATGTCGCCTATCCTTGCGCCTATGACTGGGTGACAGAATCGGCACCGTTCATTTACATGACGGCCTATCGCCATCAAATGATGCGGATGGGCGGGCGTGTGGCCGATGGTGTCTTTATCGGATGCACACCCACGGAGATTATCGACCCGGCCATGGCAAACATACGCACGGGCGTGTCCCGCCGGGATCGCCCGGCCGAGAATTTTCGCATCAATGCGTTTTGGGGTTGGCATATCAAAAGGGATCGAGACGAAGCCTATCGTGAGTCGCGGCGCGAGCTCGTCTGGCGTGGCCGCAAACTCGATGCCGAGCTTGTCTCGCTCTTCGTCAATCAAGAGGACACGGCACTGGTTACGTCAAATTTCGATAAATTTGTCGATGCGTGGTTTGATCGCTCGGGTGATATCAAAGGCATTCCGGATCGCATTTCTCACGCTTTGTGCGAAGGTATGACGTCCACCGGCGGGCTTGAAGACCTGGATCGGGAGATCGACCGTTATAAGAGATATAAAGAAGCGGGTCTAACGGAGATCGCATTGCGGCTTCATGATGACCCTATGGACGGTCTTAAGATCATTGGAGAACACGTGGTGCCGGCACTCAAATGATCGACCCCATACCAACGGCAACAGATTGACCTGATGGGATTATATGGTTTATGCCGACCGCAAGTCGATCTTGCTCGTTATATTCGCAACGATACGTTTCCGGGGAAAGCAAACGGTAACCAGCGTACCGACGCCGACCTGACTTTGAACGTCCAGCGTCCCGCCGTGCAATTCAACAAGCGACTTGGTCAAAGGTAAACCCAATCCGGTTCCTTCAAATTGACGCTGAAGGCTGCCGTCGACTTGTCCGAACAAAGTGAGCGCCTTAGCAATATGCTCCGGCGTCATACCAATGCCGGTATCAATCACTTCGATTACATATCCAGTACTCGCATCGCTCCAAACCTTCGTCGTCACACTGCCGCCGGACGGCGTAAACTTGACCGCATTTGACAGCAGATTAAGCAGAATTTGCTTGACGCTACGCTCATCAGCCAGCAGTCGCGGCAAGTCATCAGCCAAATCCAAATGAAGGTCGACGCCATTCTTAGCGGCACTTTCCCGCACCAATTTTACCGTCGAATCAATGAGTCCAGGAACGTCGATAATATCATCGTCTAATTTGAGCTGATTAGCTTCAACTTTCGAGATATCCAAAATGTCATTGATGATTCCGAGTAAGTGATTACCCGACTCATGGATATCATTCGAATATTCCCAATACTTGCGGTTCCCGATCGGACCTAAACTCTCCGATATCATTATTTTCGAAAACCCGATAATAGCATTGAGCGGCGTGCGCAATTCGTGGCTCATATTGGCCAAAAATTCAGTTTTGGCCCGGTCGGCCGATTCCGCCGCGTCTTTTGCCGCGCGTAAAGATTCCTCCGCCTTCTTGCGTTGGGTGACATCGACATAAGTTCTGACAATCCCGCCTGAAGGTAATGGCAAGCAGCGCATTTCAATAGTCCGCCCGTCCGGTACAGTCCGTTCAATATGTTCCGTCTGATTGGCACGGAATTGTTCGATCCGAGCCCGTACCATGTCCTCTACGTCGCCCTCGCCATACCAACCCTGTTTCGCAAGGTATCTTACGATATCTTCATATTTCGATCCTTCCGGAAACTCATCTTTTGGAAGCTTTAGAAGGTCATAGAAAAGGTCATTCGTATCAATGAAATTGAGGTCCGCGTCGATTATACTGATTCCTCCAGGGAAATTATCGAAAACTGCCCTCAAATGATCCCTGCTTTCCTTAAGGCTTTCCTCAGCCCGCTTTCTTTGCGTGATATCAATATGCATGCTAACTAAACCACCATCCGGCATCGGGAACGTACGGGTCTCCGAGATAATGTCGCTTCCCGGTATCCGGCGTTCGTATCGAGTCGGCTTGTCTTTATCTTTCTTAATTGCAGTAATTGTATTCCGCGTAATACGCTCGATGAATTCCTCATCATCGGAATGCAATTCAACTCCTCTGCGAATCATATCTTCCATTCTTGACCCAACGGGAAACTCGTCTTGCGGCAAGTTCTCAAGTTCAAAATGGATCGAGTTGGCTGCGACTAATATTAGATCCTTGTCATAAACGGCAATGCCGCCCGGAAAATTATCGAACGTTGCTTGAAGAAGATCGCGGCTATCCTTGAGACTTTTCTCGGCCATCTTTCTTTGCGTAATATCAGTATGCATGCTGACCAAGCCACCGCCGGGAATAGGATATGTCCGCGTCTCCAATACGATGTTAGTGCCGGGCCTCCGCTGTTCGAATCGCCATGGTCGGTCTTTATTCTTTTGGATGCTATTGAAAGCCCTTTGCACGAGCGTCTCGATCTCAGATTCGGTTCGTTTTGCAAACTGACCCGCCAAACGTATAAGGTCCTCCATTTTTGAACCGATGGGGCATAACTCTTCCGGCAAGCCTTGAAGTTCATAGAATCCCGAGTTGGCCGCGACTAACATCAAGTCCTTGTCATAAATGGTAATGCCACCCGGAAAATTATCGAAAGTAGCTTGAAGAAGATCTCGACTTTCTTTGAGATGCATTTCACTCTTTTCGAGTGCGAAGTTAATACCTTCAAGCTTCCGATTCGCCAATATCAGATTCCGGTTTTGCTTGGAAGACCTTCTTGCCAGTGCTACGATATAAGCCAGACCGCCGGATATAAGAAAACCAAAAACTAGAATTGCTTGGGACAGCGTGTTGGAGAGATTCTGTAGATCGGATCGACCCGGCCATACCCGAACGATCAATTCATTGGATCCCACAATGACTTTGTTCTCGGAAAAATTCGCTGCCGGGATATCCGGTGTCTCTGTAGAGCTTAGAAAGATCTCGCTTTCACCATCGTAAATACCGACCACATATCCGTCATCGATACTTGCCTGTAAAGCGTTAGAAAACAGAATAGTAAGGTTGATCAAAGCGGAAAGAAAGCCGTCAAACTTTCCATCGACACTCAAAGGGACAATATAAACGAGCTGGAATTCTTCATTAAAGAGGAACGGTGACGACGTATAGGTCTGGAGATTTTCGATAATCGAAGAAAACTCTTGTTTGACGCGCTCCGAGCCCGCTGTAGGTTCACCGATCTTATTTACGGTTGATCGCGAACTCTCTACACCGCGCAATATATAGTCACTGTCCAACCAATTTAGAGCAACCAAATCTTGAAAATCAGTTACATAAAGTCGCGCATCGGCGGACCAAATCTCTTCCGCAATTCCACCTTGCATGGCCCAGCGCCGAGCCATTCGCTCTAACGCTTTTAACCGGGTATCAAGGGCGCTTTCAACCTGGCGTTTGATATGGAGCTGTTCGATTGAAAGTTTCTGCCAAGCAAAATCGGATCTCCGGTCATCCAGTGCTTTCCACAGTAGACCAGTACAAAGGCAGCCCAGAAGAAAGACGCCGATGGGTAAGATGTTGCCCCATTGTAGAGGGGTGCGGCGCAGATCTCCCGTTATTAATTTTTTGTTAGCCATAGCTATACGACTTGACACCCTGCAGGCATTCCCACACATGAAGAGCACAATGTAGGGTGCAAATCGGAGGAAATAGTTAAGGCGATGCGTTTGTGCGCCATTACTTAGTAATGCGCGAAAGCTTGCAAAGAGATAAACAACTTCTCGACACACGATCCGGTGAGTGCCGGCTACTCATGTCGCATGAGTAACGCAACAATGCGTAACGGCACAAGAATGATGGTTACCAAGACGTTACTGAAACGTTACACAGAATGCAGCCTACATCCCGGCCAGACACATCTCGGTATAAACCATAAGAGCTATATTAAGAGAAAATTTCGTCTTCTCAATTAAGCTCACTGATGGCGTGATATTACCAATGCATTTCTTAACCATTCGAGCGGTTGCATGTACGACGTTTGGAACAAATCGACTGGGCGACAGTCTCTCATGGATCAATATTCCAGCCGAATAGGTTCCATCGTTCCGCGACACCGCGCCGAGCTCGCACTGATTGCAGCCAAAAACGATGCGGAAACCGCAAACCGGGCAAAAAGTGAATTTCTCGCTCATATCAGTCACGAATTGCGCACACCATTGAATGCCATTATCGGATTTTCCGACGTCATTCGACAAAATTTACTGGGCACCGATGCATTCGATCGCTATCGCGACTACGCCGGCGACATTTTTAGTTCCGGAGAACATCTTCTTTCCATTATCAACGACATATTGGATTTAACGAAGCATGATGTGGGCCGGGTCGAGTTGGATTGCGAAATGATAGATTTGGCGCCGATAATTGACGAGTGTGCCGGCTTATTGCGTGAGTCTGCCAATGCCCAAAATTTAGCTCTAATTATCGATGTCGATGACGATCTGCCACCGCTGTTTGCCGATAGAAAGCGCATTAAGCAGATTTTGATCAACCTCGCTTCCAACGCCGTCAAATTTACTCCGGAAGACGGGATAGTGACCATCAGCGCGAAGATAAACGACAGCGGCAGACTGGTAATCAAGGTGACAGACACCGGTGTCGGCATGGCGCCAGAGGAAATTCCCACTGCACTTGAGCCGTTTCGCCAAGTCGAACATTATCTCACACGGCATCATGAAGGGACCGGCCTGGGTCTTCCCATCGCAAAGGCCTTTTCAGATTTACATGGTGCGAAATTCAAGATGGTCAGCGAACAGGGCAAGGGAACTAAGATTTCATTGGAGTTTCCTAAGGAAAGACTCGAGGTTCCGCCTAGCGAAATGGAATCGCAAAACGCGACCACACGAAAGGCGGCGCGCATATTAAAGGTGATACCGGAGACCAAAGAAATCTGTTGACGGCCTCCGCCGAGTTTGAGGTCGAATAGGTAAATAGACCTATGAGGAGTTCAGTTATTCATGTCGCAATCAGGAACCGCAATTAAGGCCACGGAACACCAGGAACAAAAGCCTGCCCCCGCTCTTAATCGACTGATCGGACGGATTGTGGCCGCTTCGGGTGCCCAAGCGATCGTCATGCTGGACCCGCAGAGGGGTGGTGCGGTTGACAACTTCAGTGCACCGGAAATGGGATCTCTCGTTAAAATTCAAACGAGTTCGGGTGTTGCAATGGGCATTGTGTCTGCCGTAAGCATACCGGCACCGGCGGAATCTTTGGAAGAGAAAGAAATTCGTATCGCCGAGCTCGAGCTCGTCGGAGAGTTGGAATATTCAAGCGACGGACGGCCCATCCGCTTTCGAAGGGGTATTACAACCTTTCCCAGCCTGTCCGACAATGTCTTTACCGCAGAGCGCACCGACCTCGAATGCGTTTTTGGATACGATCCGGAATTCGACGTTCGCATCGGCACACTCCATCAGGATCCCAGCATTCCCGCCTATGTCTTGACGGATGAGTTATTGAGCAAACATTTGGCTATATTGGGCACCACCGGCACCGGTAAATCATGCGTCGTAGCTCTACTGCTTCGGGCACTTCTCAAGAAATACACAAAGGCCCATATTTTGCTTCTTGATCCACATAATGAGTATCGCCCATGTTTTGGCGATACCGCCGAATATATCGGTCCGGAAACGTTACGCTTGCCTTATTGGCTGCTCAATTTCGACGAGCTGATCGAAGTCTTGGTCGGATCCGAGGCAGACCGCGAAACCGAAACGGAAATTCTGCGAGAAATTATTCCCCTGGCAAAGACGGCTTATCGATCGTCCGAGAGCGGTGGGCCGCGCGCGGCTCTCTTGCGCAAGCCGGGCCCTGCTGACCAGGTCAGCGTCGATACGCCCAAACCCTACCGTTTGTCTGACGTCATAAGCTTACTCAATCAGACAATGGGCAAATTAGACCGCCCGGAAAATCTTGCGCCCTACCGACGACTCAAAACGCGAATAGAGGCTTTAACTGCGGATCCGCGTTACTCATTTATGTTCGGCAGCCTCACGGTTACCGATGACATGACCAAAATACTCGGGCAACTCTTTCGCATTCCGGTCAATGGTCGACCGATTAGCTTAATCGACTTGTCGGGTATTCCGTCCGAAATCTTGAATGTGGTGGTTTCGGTGCTCTGCCGGCTTGCTTTCGATCTGGCTTTGTGGAGCAACGGAAGCGTTCCTATCACAATCGTTTGCGAGGAAGCGCATCGCTATGCCCCTCGTGATGACTCTCTTGGGTTCGAACCGACCAAACGAGCCTTATCACGTATCGCCAAGGAGGGTCGAAAATACGGGGTGTCCTTGTGTTTGGTCACGCAAAGACCATCAGAATTGGCCTCCACAATTCTCTCCCAATGCAACACGATCTTTACGTTGAGATTGACCAACGAAAAAGATCAAGCTTTCGTGCGAGCGGCGACGGCCGACGCGGCGCCAAGCCTCCTCCAATTCCTGCCCACAATGGGTAATGGCGAAGCGCTGGCCTTCGGTGAGGGCGTCACTCTTCCCATGCGGATCGTCTTTGACACCTTACCCGATGACTGCTTGCCAAGCGGCGGTCATGGTCAATTCTCCGAGAAATGGAATAAAGACATCGATGACGAAGATTTCCTGGAGGAACTCGTCCATCGTTGGCGCCACCAAGCGCGCGAGTAACTTATTCCTAGAGCGCATTCAGGAAAAGCATGCCCCGGCGAAGGCCGGGGTGGGCACCGGTTTTCCGTCCGAATGCACGACAAAACAAAGACTTACAGCGTTTTCGCAATTCTGTTAAGTTCGGAAACGCTCTAGTCAGCGTCATTCAAGAAATCAGATGAAAAGCAAGGCGGCGCACGGTGTGATGCGGCCACTTGCAAAACAGCGAAGGTGAGGAGACACGATGGCCAACGTCGTGATCACGGGCGGCACGAAAGGTATCGGTAAAGGATATGCCAAAGAGTTTCTTAAACGGGGCCATAATGTGGTGGTGGCGGGCCGTACCCAAGAATCCATAGACATGGCGCTGGCCGATTTAGCTGCAGCGGCGGCCGCCGGAAATGCCAAAATTATCGGCGCCGTGTGCGACGTATCGGCCATCGAGCAGGTTCAGTATTTGTGGGATAAAGCGGTAGAGGCATTGGAATCCATTGATATTTGGATCAATAACGCGGGCATTGTCCGAAACGGGCCGACTCTTTTGCAGCTATCAACAGAAGAAATGGTAAGCCTGGTCGAATCCAATGTGATCGGCACCATGCTGGCGTCTCAAGTCGCGCTCCAAGGTATGACGAAACAGGGGCATGGCCATATTTACAATACGCTGGGTAGCGGAAACGATGGCAAGATCGTCCCGGGCATGATCGTCTATGGAACAACCAAACATGCCATTAGCTATTTTACAAAAAGTTTGCAAAACGCGGTGAAGGACACGGGGGTTAAGGTCAGTACGATCAGTCCCGGCGTCAACATTTCCGACGGCATGATCCGCGAAGTCGAAAGAATTCCACCGGAAACGAGGGCACAAGTCATACGTTCCGTCAATATAATGGGCGATTACGTTGAAACAACAACACCGTGGATCGTGGAACGCATTTTGAATAATGACAAATCGGGCACCCACATTTCTTGGATGAACCGTTGGACCTTTCTGGGGCGACATATCAAGTCGTTTTTCCAAAAACGGGATCTGCTCAAACGTTACGGGTTGTCGGGCTAGAGCACGTTCACAAAAGATGGAATCACTAACGTGCTCTAGGTCTTTGTTTTGTCGCGCATTCGAACCCAAAAACCGCGTACACTTTTTGTCAATGCGCTCTAGAGCGTTTTCGAGCGAAGTGGACACCGGTTCACGTTAAGAAAATGCGCTTTAGTTTACTCAATGCTTGAGATATTCCTATTCAGATAGATTGATTGTTCAGTGTTCCCATTACCCAGACCGCCCCTGTTCTTCGATTGCCTGCGGTCATAAACATAAAGAGGTTTAGCATGTCATCAAGTCCGTTAAATACCGCCGGAAGAATCCTTATGGCGACCATATCCACGCCCGATCTGCAAGCCACTCAAACTCTCTACAACGACTGTTTCCGATATAAGGTGGTGGACAACGGCAAAGTCTCCGAGGAGCTGGCGAATTCTTGGGCAGCACCAGCCGCCACGGGTAAGGAATTTGTGCTGCTCGGTCCCGGCCGTGAAGATAGTTACGCGCTGCGTCTCATCCAAGACGGCGCCGGACCGGAAACAAGCGGATTGAGAACGTATGGTTGGTGGGCTCTGGAATTATCGGTCGAGGACGTGGAACAGGTCCATGAAGCCGTCAAGCAATCAGGCTTCGAGGTGGTCGGTGCGCCGCGTGAAATGACGTTTGATTCACCGGTCCGGCCGATGCAATGTGCCGGGCCCAACGGCGAAGTTTTCTTTTTGACACAATTTCGAGAACACAAATCACCCGACGCCGCAACACGAGCGCAGGCATTCGTCGATCAGCTTTTCATCGTAATCTTAGGACCGCCTGACCGGGAACAGGCTTTGCGGTTTTACGAAGAGGTTCTTGGCCTGAAAAGATCCGACGACTTCGAAATCGATTATCGCAGCCTTAACTGGGCGTTTGGCTTGCCAACCGGAACCACGCACAATCTAACCATTTTGGATGCCGGTAACACCGCCGTGGTTCAAGTCGACCAATATCCGGACGCCGCGACCCCGCGAAAGGTTTCTCCCGGCTACCTACCACCGACCATTTCCATGATTTCATTCGTCGTGCCGTCGCTCGATCAAGTGACGGCGGATTTCTTATCCGACCCCGTTCGCAGCAACGACAAGCCTTATAATGGCCGGGCCTCCGCTGTCATTAGGGGAACCGCCGGCGAACTCATCGAACTTGTCGAGGTGGCATAATAGGGACTATGGTAGATACCCGCCCCAGAGCGCCGTGCGCAAAAGTGTGTGCGGTTTTGCGCATAAACGGCGCGACCAAACAATAACTTAGAGCGTTTTCGCGATTCTGTTAAGTTCGGAAACGCTCTAATCTCCCAATGCTAACAAGGTTTGGCGGTTCGTGCAGCGGAACACGCAAAGAAATGTGACCATACTATCGATTTGCCAAGCACTTGCCATGAGCTGCTTGGCGCTGTCGGTGACCGTTTCCGCTCTAGTGGGAAAATCACTGGCACCCATAGAATCTCTTGCCACTCTGCCCATTGCCCTCCAGTTTGCCGGTACGTTGACCGCAACCATTCCGGCTTCCCTGTTTATGGGTCGATTTGGTCGGCGCGCCGGTTTTACCGTCGGGGCGGGCTTTGGCATGGCGGCGGGAGGCCTTTGTGCGTGGGCCATCATTGAGTCAAATTTTTATATGTTCTGTGCGGGCTCGATCCTACTTGGCATGTTTGCGGGGCACGCGGCCTATTACCGGTTCGCGGCGGCCGACACGGCAAACGAAGAATTCAAAAGCAAAGCCATTTCGTGGGTCATGGCGGGCGGGGTCGTTTCGGCATTCTTAGGACCCGAGATGGCAAAATATACCCGTGATCTGTTCGCCGACGCCAGCTTCGCCGGCGGATATCTGGCTGTGGTCGTTTTCGCCCTTCTGTCGTTGGTATTGGTACAATTTCTCCTCATTGCCCGCCCTGTACCATTAAAGGACAAGCAATCAAGTCGGCCATGGGGCCAATTACTCGGTCAACCCGTTCTTATCCTAGCTGTTGCCTGCGGCATGGTAGGTTATGGCGCGATGAACCTCATCATGGTGCCCACGCCGTTGGCCATCGAGGCCAACAACCTGTCATTCGAGACCATTGCTTTCGTCATTCAGGCACACGTCTTTTTCATGTTCGCCCCATCATTTTTCACAGGCAATTTGATACAACGCTTTGGGGTGCTTCCTATCATCGGTGTCGGCGGTGCTTTTATCTTGGCATGCATCGGTATCAATTTGACCGGTCAGTCGTCGTTTCAGTTTTGGATGGCTCTGGCATGTCTTGGGATTGGTTGGAACTTTATGTATATCGGCGGCACGACACTTCTAACCGAAACCTACCGACCCGAAGAGCAAACCAAAGTTCAAGCGTTCAACGACTTTCTCGTTTTCGGCACCACGGTCGCTACCGCGTTCGTTGCCGGTTTCCTATTCAACATATATGGCTGGAGCCTTGTTAACTTGGTGGTGATACTGCCGGTCGGTTTGGTCATCGCCGTTATTGTCGTTACTGAGCGGCGGCGTATTGTTGCAATGGCCTGATCCAGAATGAGCGACTTAACGCGTTAGAGC
This sequence comes from Alphaproteobacteria bacterium, assembly GCA_004356335.1. Classification (GTDB taxonomy): domain Bacteria; phylum Pseudomonadota; class Alphaproteobacteria; order SMXP01; family SMXP01; genus SMXP01. The sequence goes on from SMXP01000077.1 coordinate 12,636, forward strand.
GTTTCCAGGAAAAGCATGCCCCGGCGAAGGCCGGGGTGGGCCCGGTTTTCCGTCCGGAAACACGATAAAACGACAATTTAGGGTCAGGTTTTGATTCCATCAAAACCGGAAAGACCCCAAACAACAGACCCCGCGCATCCACAAACGAGAAACGCGGGGTCAAGCTTGAAAAATCAATACTTATCCTTCTGGAAAATAGTAGTTGCACGTGTATCGGAATTGAACCGGCTTGTCAGAATAGTTCAATTCATTTTTCATCAGAACCTGAGGATATTTCTGACTGGTAGGACAAGTGATGGTCGGCGTTGTGCATTCAAGAAGGAAAGTTTGACCTTCATTGTCCTTCTGTTCCTTGGTCTTATTGAAACCGGCCGCACAATTCATTGCGGGTACCGCCTGGATGCCACCAATGGCCGGAGTGCCCGAGCGTGGTGACGTTTGCAACCTACCTTGTGCGGAAGCCGTCACACAATGGGCAGTTATAAGAAAAATTACCGGCCAGCTAATTCGGGTCCTTTGCCGGAGCGCCCCCAGACCCGCGCGAGGTGAACCAACGCCGTTGTCCAACGAAGTCCGGCCCCGGCGCGACAATGCGAATTGTGATGGCTGCGATGAACAGGATGGCTTGATAGGCACCAGCTAACACGAATGGCGCCGAAGGGCCCCACGTGTCAAATAATCTGCCGCCGATAACCGTTAAGATCATGATGCCGAAAGCACCAAACATGCCATTGAGGGCAATGACGGACCCGCGCTCCTTGGGTGGAGCCTCCTGCCCCACGAGAGCAAGTGACGCTTTCATAATGAAGCCGGAACCAAATGAAATCAGAATGAAGAACGGCACCATGGCAAAGTCCAACGGCGAGGTAATAATGCCCATGGACAAATATCCCGCAGTGGCAAAAGCCAAAGCGACGATAGCGGCTGTCACCCGATTCACCCGATCAATAAACCAACCAAAAACCGGCGCCGCGCAGAAACTTGCTCCCTGCATAATGACGATCATGCCGCCAAACCGCGCCATGGCTTGCGCCGGACTCATGCCTTGTACCGCGCCATCCTGAATAGCCCACAAGGCGAGAAAGCTGCCCTTGATGACAAGATCGGATCGTGCCGCAAAAGACGCGGCGTAAGACAAAGCAATCCGTGGATTTTTGCCGTGCCGTAAGCCGCTCATTACAAGAACTTTTATATCTTCTCTTTCTTGAGGCGCGGCCGGCGTTCCGCCTCTAAGCCCCAATCGGGTGACAAGAGCCGTAATAACGCACATAACAGCCGCGACAAGGAACATATACTTGCCGCTGGTTACCGCGTCATAACCTCTGGCCATCATGACAGCCGGAATTTGTCCGATCACCCCGGCCATAAACACCGTCCCCAAAATGTTCATCATGCTGCTCAGCCCGATGAATTTGCCTCGGGACTTTTCTTGGGGGTAATCATTGGTCAGCGTCGCCATCATGCCGGCCACCGCCGTTGCCCCTGCAGCGTAAATGAGGCGGTAGACCAAAAGTTCGCCGGCGGTCGTGGCGAACGGATAAAGCCCATAACCAAGAGCGACCAACAAAATGCCAAATATATAAACCGGCCGGCGACCTATGCGGTCGGCCAGAACACCAAAGGGAGTGAACAAAAGAAGCGAGAGGATTTCCGTCCAGAACAATAAATCGCCGGCGACCGTTCCCTGCTGTCCTCGCGGAATATTCAGATGTTCGGTGAGAATATATCCTTGCAGAAATCCCATGCCGCTCAACATGGCCACGGTGATAAAAGCCGCGTAAAGCTTGGTCACGGCGTTGGTAATCGTGACGTCGGACTCCAATAAGATGGGGCCCAAATGTTGTGTATTTTGGGATTTATCCATTATATGCCCCTGAGGAGAACATTGCCCGCTTGCTCTTAATTCCTAAGAGTGTAACCACATCAATCTGGTGGAAACAAGCCGCCCCTATTTCGGCCGACTACACCACAGATACCCAGTCCCAGCCGCGCTCCCCCGGTTTTGCCGGCGGCTTTACAAGTCGATAGTTGGCAAATCGCCGGTGCGTGAAAAATCCAATATGCGGGCTCTTGGTTGGGCGGGTGTATACACGTTAAGCGCATTAGAGAATTTTCGAGCGAAGTGGACACCGGTTCGCGTTAAGAAAATGCGACCAAACAAAGACTTAGAGCGTTTTCGCGATTCTGTTAAGTTCGGAAACGCTCTAGGATCAGTATTGTTCATTGCCAATAGGAGATCATCATCATGAGCGTTGCCTTCCCTTGGCTAAAGCCGCCCAGGCCGGATAAAGCATTGCCGCGAGATCAGTTGGAGCACCATATCCAAGAAATGATGTCCATGGTGAACACGTGCGTTCTGTCGACCATCAGTAAGGACGGAAAACCGGTGGCCAGTCCGATCGAATATTATGCCGATGGTCTGGACATTTATATGTTGCCTGACGAGGGGTCGCCAAAATTATTGGCCATGCAGCGAGATCCCCACGTATCGTTGGCCGTCCACAAGAGTCATAATAGTTGGGCGAGCGCCCGAGGCGTTCAATATTTCGGCAAGGCAACCATCCTCGAGCCCGATACGCCCGGATGGCAACATGGCATGAATATTTTCCGCTGGCGCGTTTGGGCCGAAGAATTGGAATGGGATCTGAACGAGCCGCCCAAGCTGGCTCTGGTAAAGGTCGTACCGGATCGCATACTTTATACCGATACTTGGTTGTGGCCGCTGGGCTACGGCGCCAGACAGAAATGGCGTCGGGAGCCATGATCCTCAGCCATGCCACCGCCACCATGTGGCATTCATACGAGAGCGCATTCACAAAAAGTGTACGC
>SMXP01000078.1 GCA_004356335.1 Alphaproteobacteria bacterium
AAACCGTGTCGCTTAAAAAATGAGCGCCTTGTGCGATGCGTATGAAAGAAATGAAACCACCAAACAGCAGGAATAGGGCGACCAAAAGGCCGCGATTGCCCTTTGCCAACACAGCCAGCGCGACGGTTGTGAACGCGATCGACGCGTCACCTGAGACGAATGAACAATTTGTCGTACATTGATCGGACATCACCAGGGCCGGGGTAAAATCCAAGTGGCCGCCTAATTCGGTTACGTCTCTGGGTCGCGCGCGGCCCCAATTTTCCTTGAACAAAGCATTGGCGATAAGTCCGGGACCTAGGGCAAGCGACAACAAAACAAACCAATAAGCGCGCGCAGCCAATCCCAGAATTTTGCGCTGACCCAATGATGTGACGGCGAGCGCCAAGACCACCACAAGGCTGCCAGCCCAGGCCAATCCCACTATGAGGTCGTTGAAGAATTGAAAGAACGGATCCGTCCGGAGCGGCCATCCGCCGGTCTCTGCATCCAAAAATAATTCTGACAGGGCGATGTCGATTTGCGGGAATGCCATGAACAAAAAAGCACTCGCGATACCCAAAACCATCAGAGCGACCAAGCACACGCGCGTTTGATGGGCCGCCCGGATGTCCGGTGGCGGGCTTTGCCTCGGATGGTGTCGCGCTTGCCCATCAATCGCCATCATAGCCCTCCAGGCGATAGACGAAAACCCGGCGGGTGCGGTTGCCGCCTGTGGGCACCGTCACCAGCTTGACGAATTCGTGTGATTTAAACGCCCTTAGAATAGCTTGAGGGTCGTCGTTTCTGGCGACCAATAAAATTGGGTCCTTGGCATCCTTTGGCAGTGTTACCGTCAGCTCGTAATGGTTCTGCGGGCGCCCATTGTAATCCCAGATGAACAAGGGTAGGTCGGTATCTCGACCGTAATACAATAATTCCGTTAATATCGAACGATCGTCAGCCAAGATAGACTGTGCCTTTGGCTCCAACTGTGCCAGGTCAAGCACCTCGCTTGCCATAAGGTTCCAACCACGCACGCGCTTGAAAGCGTTGTCTAAGCCCACTCTTTCAATAAGAACCGGCGCCAAGACCAAAGCTGATAATCCGATGACCAAGGCCAAATGCAATGCGAAAGATGCATATAGCGCCCGAATGCGGCGGCCCTGCGTCAGCCACGCCGTGACAAAAATGCATGCGGCGATATAAGCGGTCGCTGCCCAATTGGCATTGGCGCGGGAAATAAAGCTTAGAACGAGCACGAAGATCAGGATCGGAAAACTGAAGCTCAATAAAAAGAGCGAACGCCGATCGACTTGCCCGCCGGCCTTGCGCAAACGGAAGAGGGATAGGGCGCCCCATAGCAAACAAAAGAAAAGAATGGGGCCGAACAGACCCACTTGATCCACCAAAAAATCAACCACACTCCCGGGATTAAACAATTCCGCGTCCAAGCCCGCATTTGCCGCCGTATGGCCGAAGGTGACAAAGCCGTTCCGCATGTTCCAAATGATGTTTGGCGCACACAACAGCAAAGCGACCCCAGCCGCCACAAGGCTCCCTTTGGCCGATAATTTTTTTCTTTGTTGGGGTGCGAGCAGAAAATAGACCATGGCACAGAGCAAGAAATAAGCCATGGCGTATTTTGATAAGATGCCCAGCCCTAAAGCGATTCCGAATGCGGCCCCCCATGATGTTTTGCCGGTTTCGAGAAAACGATTGAAGGCGAAAAGGGCGCCACACCAGAAAAAAAGCAGGGGCACATCGGTTGAGGCCAGGCCGGAGGAAAAAGAAACGCCAGGCAAGGTGATGAAAACAAACGCCGCCAAGACGCCGACTTTTGCGTCATATAGGTCGCGTGCCAAAGCAAAGATCAAAAGACTTGTGGCGAAATGAAGCAAAGGAGATGACACACGTATGCACGCTTCAGCGTCACCGCAAATCCCCGTGGTCAATCCAATCAGCCAGGCGATCATCGGCGGCTTGGAAAAATAGCCGAAGGCGAAATTCCGACTCCAGTCCCAATATTGAGCCTCATCCGGAGCCAATTCATAGTTCGCCTGGATGAGAATTATAATGCGCGCAAGGGTCAACAAACCGCCGGCAAGCACGGCAAGCTGCCAAGCGCTTAAGAATCCTATGACGCTGTTTGGCCGTCCGCTCATGTGCCCCGACTCTGGTCATCGAGAATAAAAATCAGAGAGCTCGCGACTAAAAAAAGAGTTGCGATCAGCCAGCCCTGAAGCAACCCATAGCTCAGCATGAGCACACAAAAAATGGCGGCGAGCCCTGCTGAAAAGCCGGCGTGAGAACGGCGATGATGCATAATGACTTCGGTTCTTCTGATGACGAGGCCAAGCACCGTAATTCCGATCAAAACACCCAGCGCACCGAGCTCGAGCCACAGTTGAAGCCCGGCATTATGAGGATGAAGCGGTAGCTTGCTCGCGTTCAGTTCCATCGCTGCCCCGTTCCCCGTCACACAATTGGCCGCAAGGTTGATTGTCTTATCGCGACCCGGCATCACCCGCGAGGCATTAAGTCCCCAACCAAGAAACGGTCTTTGTGATATATTCTCGTCAACGAAGTTCCAAATCGCAAGACGATGAACCGCCGATGGATTGGTCTTAAGCGCGTCGCACACAAGCGGCCCCTGAAGTGGCACGGGAAATAGCAGCGGAAGGATAAGGATCAATCCCATTATTGTGAAATAGATCGCAAAACGTAGCCGCGGCAATACATAAACCACGGCAAACGAACATAATCCGACGGCGAGTGCCAGGCGAGCCGCATCATTTTCGATCATCAGCAACGCACCTATTGTGCCGGCACCTAGCGCCAGGGAGATATTCCGATGATTGCTATGCACAAGATGTGCGACCAAAGGCACGGTTAAGATCGCACTAATGCTGGCGCCGCGAGAAAATCTCACACTCTCCCGGGCCAACTCTTGAGCCGCAACAGCGCCCGACGCCGATATTCTCATAATCCCAAGATAAACCGCGACAATGCCACCGGCCAACGCGAAGCCCCACGCCATGGCGCGTAGGAACAAAAGGCGGGTCTCTTTGTCGAGGTGTGCGACCGCCATTATGAGCGTCAGTCCAATGGCCAGTTCGATCATAAGCCGAAGGCCTCGCGCCAAGGACAGCGCCGGATCGATAGACCACAACGCCGACAACGTGCCGATCAGTCCAAGCGCTAGAATTGCCGCGAACACGGAAGATTGGCGACGCAAGATGGCGGCGACGTGCCGATCCGAAGATCGGCGCATGGCACTAAATAACGTGACGGCGAGAATCGGTACCAGGACCTGAACGGCATTTCTCGCAAGATAAAGGATTGGGCCCGCGAGGAAATAAAGGCCGCACCCGGCATATATGAGTTTCGTGGTGACGCGGTCGTCGTGCCGAGGCCATTTGTTTGCGCGCGGGCCTTTGTTCGGTGACAGGGTCATGTATCATCCAGCGTAGCAAGCGGGGTTGACCGGCGCGGAACCTATTTCCGGAAACCAATGTCGTCGGACCAGCAGAACCGAAACAATTCCCACATAGGAGCCGAATATAATGTCACTGGGGAAGTGCGCGCCGTTTAGCACGCGGCTGAACGCAATAGTGGCAGCTAACGTGAGGAAAAACCATGTAGCGCGCGGGAAAACCAAACTCAACACACAGGCAATGGTGAACGCCGACTGGGAATGTCCCGACGGAAAAGAATTAAAGGACCAGTCGGGACTAAAGGGAGAAAAACCATAAACACCGTCTTGGATTAGATGCTTGGGCCGGTAGCGGCCCAAAATATTTTTGAGGATTTGTACGACGGCGCCCGAGAGGGCGTAACTGGCGAGACCGAACAGCCCAATGCGCGCAAGATGCGCATACCAACGGGCGATTCCAAGGGGAGCCGTCCAAAGAAACAGAGCGCGGCCTCCAAGGTAAAGCACCACAAGAATAACCAGATGAGTATCCGCCTTTCCCAGCCTGGAAACATCGCGCCAAAATTGAACGCCGGCGGCACTCATGGTCCGATCAATAAAAAAGGCTGCCGGCTTATCGATTGTCACCATGAGAACGATGCAAACCAACAGCACGATCATGGTGAGCACGATGAGCGGTCGGGGATCGAGCCACTTGGACGCGTGAGCAATCATTGTCGAAGAAGACTTTCCGGATTGAGCGCATCTTGAGGCGTGGCACGATATAAAGTGAGAGTGACATTTTGGCCGCGCGAATAATTAATCCCCACCACGGTCTCGATGGCTTGGCCCGTCGCGTTGAGCTGGGCCAAACGCGATAGAAACGCGTCTTCCTGCGCGCTCTCGACGAGGGCGAGACTGCCCGGTGTGGTTGCGATATGGTCAGCAGCGACCTGCCCGGTACCCAGTTTCGTATCGGTCCCCAGCAGGAACACCAGGCTTGGCTCGCTATAGCCGGCCACGGCCACGGGCGTGTCATTTTTATGGTGACGGGCAATTGCTTCGGCGGCAGCCGTGCTGATTTGAAACTGCGTCATTAAAGGTAACGTCCCCTGCAACAGGCTCCAGTTAAATAAAGCGGCCACCACCATACCAGCCAGTGTGATTTTCAACCAATTGCCTTGGGCCAAAGCAAGAAATGCCGTGACGGCGGCGGCAAAAAATATCACCGCGCAGGCCACCAACAAGCCGGACAATCCGTCACCGTAGAATATCGGCAAAACCCCGATGCCAATCGCAAGACCCCCCGTTACCGCCAGCCATAGGGTCGCCATGCCCCACATGATCGCCCGATCATAGGCCCCTTCCGGCGCCATCAAGTCGGCAGAGATTTGTTTAAGGCCGGCGGCGCATAACAGCATGATGGGCGGCAACAGGGGCAACACATAATGCGGTAACTTGGTGGGCAAGAGTTCGAAGAATAACCAGCTCGGTATGATCCAAGCCAAACAGAATCGAACGGCGGGATCGTGTCGTCGGCGCCAAGCCAACAAAGCCGCCGGTCCCAAAACCAATGAGGCCGGCCACAATAAAAGCGGTGAGGCTAAAAGATAAGTGCCGGGCGGGGCGCCGTGGCCCTCCTGTCCGGATATTATTTTAGCGGCCATGTCGTTGGTCAGCGCGTCAACGAAAAAACCGCCATCGGTCGCCTGCCAAATGGCCGCGCTCCATGGCAGGACAATGACAAGGATGATAACGATCCCGGGCAGCGGCGACAGACGTTTGAGCCAGAGCCATTGCCTATCGAGCAGGCACAAGGTGACGACAGTTAAGCCAAGAACCAAAGGCGCCATAGGCCCTTTTATCAGCAGGCCGAATCCAAGAGCGATCCATAGAAGCAAGGCGAGGACGCCGGGTGACCGAAACAATTGGGCTTGCCCGCCGTCACAATGGTCCAGATATATTCGGCCGAGCGTCATTTGAATGGCGGTGACACAAGCCAGTAACACGGCATCTGTTGTGGCGAGATTGGACTCGGCCGCAATAATGATCGACGCGGCAAGCCAAAGTGCGCCGAGCAGAGCCGTCTCATCGCCGAACAAGCGACGCCCCCCCCAAAACGTCAACCATACGGCAATCAAGGCACCTAACAGGGAAGGCAGCCTATAGGCCCAAATCTGCCGGTCCTCGACAGCGCTCAATGCGCTCACGGACAAGGCCTGCAACCAGTGAATGCCAATCGGTTTCTTGTGGCGTGGCTCATCCAAAAACTTGATCTCGATATAATTCCCGGTCTCGAGCATTTGGGCGGTAGCCTGGGCGAAACGAGATTCATCCCGGTCGATCGGCGGCAGGCTGAATAGCCCGGGTAAAAACAGCAATAGAGCGACGATTGCCAGACAAAGATATGGCCGGGCCAGCATGAAGGTCCAAATATGGCGCGGTTGCAGGGTGGCAGTGGCGTTCGACACGTGAGGAGGCTCCCCGAATCAAGCTGACGACACTTTATATCAATGAGGCGGAATTTCGCGGTGAACCCGCTGATTACAAGGTTTCTTGCGTGTTGCCGTCATGCATAGGATAAACACCCATGAGCTCGGTGCGTTACGGCGCCGGTTTGAGCCGAGCGACAAAAGTCAGGGTCGCGCAAAGTCGTGCGGCAGCGCGCCCAAAGAGAGGCAGGATCGGTGACACCCGAACTTTCCGTAGTGGTTCCAGTTTTTGATGAGCAAGACAACGTCTTGCCTCTGATCAAAGAGATTGTCGACGCCCTGGCGCCGCGCCTCAAGTTCGAGATCATCTTTGTCGATGATTGCAGTAGTGATCGTACGCTCGACGTTCTCAAATCGGCCAAAGCCGAGTTCGAGCAATTGCGCGTCATCGGGCACGATCGAAATTACGGTCAGAGTTCAGCCATCAGAAGCGGGGTCCTAGCGGCGCGTGGCGAACTTATTGCGACCTTGGATGGCGACGGTCAGAACGATCCGGCCGACCTTCCACTGCTCGTCGATACCTATCGCAAACGAGCCCAAGACGGGCCCATTGGGATGGTGTCGGGCCGGCGGGTTGGCCGTCGCGATAGTTGGATGAAACAAAAGGCCTCTTTTATCGGCAACGGCATAAGACGTTTCTTTCTGAGAGACAAAGCGGTTGACACCGGTTGTTCCCTAAAGGTTTTCGCGCGCGAACTTTTCTTGCGGCTGCCTTATTTCGATCATATGCATCGTTATCTTGCAGCGCTTGTCTTGCGTGAGGGATTGGCGGTTGATTTCGTCAATGTCAGCCATCGCTCTCGTCTTCACGGCTCGTCGAAATACGGTATTTTGGATAGAGCGTTTGTCTCGATCAGCGACCTTGCCGGTGTGCTTTGGCTGCGCAGGCGTGGTTCCATAGCCAAAAACACCCAGGAATTTTAGCGCGCATTCAGGAAAAGTGGGACCCGATTTTCCGTCCGAATGCGCGACAAAACAAAGGCTTAGAGCACGTTAGAGATTCCAAATAAAGTGAACGTGCTCTAGCGTGCTGTCTCGTCTATGAAGCGAAAAAAAGATCAAAATGCCGCCTCATTTCGCCTAGCATTTGTCATATAAATGCCACATCCTGTGAAAAGAATTGCTGCTATGGTTACGGCTATGAGTTCTAGAGCCCATTCACAAAAAGTGTACGCGGTTTTTGGGTTCGAATGGGCGACCAATAACAAATCTAGACCCCCGTTTCTTGATTCAATGAATTGTGAACGGGGGTCTAGGGGGTATGGGGTGCACTAGACATCCCCTCCTTGATGGTAAAGTGAGGTTGGTATGATCGGGTTCTTTCCCTTATTCGCATTGATTTTGATTGCCTTCAACGTCGTCGTCTTTGGCGGCGACGTGTTGTTCGGTGCAGAGGCCGGACAAGACGTCTTCAATTCGACCGTGGCAAGCTTTCAACTGATGTCGTCAGACGTTTGGAAGATCACGTTGGGCGACACGTTTGTCATTGTGTCCTTATTGATCCTATTTCTCGAAATCGTCAAAGCAACGCGTACGAATCAAGTAGCCATCATGAATCACGCCTTGTCGATGCTGGTTTTTATTGTCGCTCTGGTCGAGTTCATTGTTATGGAGGGCTTCGGCAATTCCACTTTTTTCTTGATCATGGCGATGTCCATGCTTGATGTTATTGCAGGCTTCACTATCACCATAAGTACGGCGCGTCGTGATCTTGGCATAGGTCAAGGCATATTCGCCGGATAGCGCGTACCCGTTAGGTTATTTTGAATTTCGAGCAAATCCAAGGGCCGACAACATTTTTCTTTGCACGCCGTCGGCTCCGGATCGACAGTCTATTTGTTTACCAAAAAGGAGATTGAACATGGTTAGAGTTGTTATTGCCGGTTTTTTGGTCTTGGGCTTATGGGGATCGATGGCCCTGGCACAAAGCGATGCACCCCCCAGGCTGTCGGCTCCGGCCGGAGCAAAGTCTTATATCATTTCTCCCGCTGATGGAGAGACGGTGCCATCCCCTGTGCGGGTACAGTTTGGATTGTCGGGCATGGGCGTGGCCCCCGCGGGTGTCGATTGGGATGACACGGGCCATCACCATCTTATTGTAGACGCGGATCTGCCTCCACTTGATTCTTTTATTCCGTCTACTGATGATAACTATCGACATTTCGGCGGCGGCCAAACCGAAACGTCAATCGAACTGGCACCCGGCGAGCATACGCTTCAATTGTTACTGGGCGATCATACTCATCTGCCACACGCCACCCCGGTTTATTCGGAGAAAATAACCATTATTGTGCAATAGAGCGCATTCAGGAAAAGTGGGCACCGGTTTTCCGTCCGAATGCGCGACCAAACAAAGACGTAGAGCGCATTCAGGAGTGAAGACCGTCCTGTAAGGTCAATCGATCCGGTGGATCGATTGAAGGGATGAACGGATGCCGGTTCAAAGGAAGCAAAGGATGATGAAGGCGGCGATCAGGAGTTCCAGTAATCGGATGATCCAATTGGTCGCCTTTTCGTTTTTAATCGGCAGGTCACGATATGGCGGAAATTCCTCATGGATTTGAGGCTCGTTAGGGTCTTCAAGAAACTTGTCATTGTCGTTGGCAGCCGGCAGCACAAGGGTATCTACTGCTGCAAGATACCCTGCCACACGCTGTATACGGTTAAATTGCGCCATTTACCCTGGTCGGCTTCTTCTTGTTTCGACGAGCTTTGGTTGGCCCGTTTCTAATTATTCCCCTCAAGCGGCCTAATATGTCGGTTTTTACTTTTCCTGAATGCGCTCTACGTCTTTGTTTTGTCGTGTTTCCGGACGGAAAACCGGTATCCACCCCGGCCTTCGCCGGGGCATGCTTTTCCTGGAAACACTCTAGAGCCTGCAAAACACTCGCCACCATGCGGGCCCGGCCAAAGTTGATGAAACACCTTAATTTGAAAGCTTGGGGGATCTTGCGTGTGTCATAATCGGACAGGTCTCGGTTCGCTGTTTGACCAAGTTTGGTTAACGAGATGACGCGAAAATATTGCGATAAGGGCGATCCGGTTTTCAAGTTTCTTAATAATTTAGCGTGTATTTTTTGAAAGTCGATTTTTTGGGTATTGCACTTTTTGGTTTGGTCTGTTGCGTATGGCGTTCCCATCACCGGTTTCCGATAGCTTTTCAGACAATATCGTTTTGCGTGAGTTAGAGCGCTTGCGAATTGCGCTGAGCGCCGATCACGCCATCGTCTACGATTGGTCGCTCGCGGATGATGCTATTGTGTGGGACGATCAGGTTTTATCTGTCCTGAACGTTGAAAGCCAAGACAGAATATCGAGCGGCGCCAAGTTTAAGGCTTTCTTGAACTCAGATGGCATTGCGTTGCGCGATAATTTAGAAGGCAATCCATCGACAGACTTCATTTCGTTTCATATCGAATACAAGTTTCGCGGCGGAAGTGACGAAACCTGTTGGCTTGAGGATATAGGCCGGCGACTGCTTGACGAAGATGGTAACCCGGTGCGCGTTATTGGCATTTTGCGGGTGATCACCGATCGCAAGGCGCGAGAAGAGCATTTTAGCTATCTTGCTTCTTATGATGAATTAACCGGTCATCTCAATCGAGCCCGCCTGCTTGAGCGTTTAGGCCATACCATTCAACTGGTTGCCGCGCAGCGAGGATGTGGCACCTATATGGTGGCCGCGATCGACGATCTGGCCGGCATCAATGCGGATTACGGCTTCGATGTAGCGGACGAAGTGATTGCGGGGATCGGCGAACCCGTGAGGAATGCCCTAAACGCGGCCGACCAAATCGGCCGTACCGCGGGTAATAAATTCGGAATTATCGTTGCCGATTGCACAAAACAGGGAATGTTGCCTCTGGCTCAGAGCCTGGTCGATGCGGTTCACGATTTGGTGATCGAGACAACCGGCGGCCCAATTCCCGTTTCCATATCGATCGGTTGTGTGGAGCTAACCGAAAATACTGGTGATAGCCAGGAAGTCATCACTGGTGCCGAAGACGCGCTCGACAAAGCAAAAAGGTTGGGTCGAGGCCGCGTTGAGGCCTTTAGTCGGTCGCATGAAATCGAATCTATTCGACGCAGCAATGCCATCATCGCCGACCGTATCGTGTCGGCTTTGAACGGCCGACGGATTTGCCTGGCCCACCAGCCCATCGTGTGTGCCAGGACACACGCCATTCGAGGTTATGAATCCTTGATCCGCATGATCGACGAGGATGGTGAGATCGTGCAGGCAGGTAGTTTTGTTCCGCAAGCTGAACAGCTGGGTCTCATCCGTCTGCTTGATCGCCGCGTCCTGGAATTGGTGACGGATGTATTGCGCGAAAATCCCGGCGTTCATCTGTCCCTTAATGTGTCAGGCATAACGGCAACGGAGACGTTATGTGTCGAGGGCTATTTAGCCTATATCGAATCCAACAGAGAATTTGCATCGCGCATGACGATCGAGTTGACCGAAACCTCGGCTATTCGGGACATGGCAGAATCGGTCCGCTTTGTCTCCCGGTTGCGTGAGTTGGGATGCAGGGTGGCGATTGATGACTTCGGTGCTGGTTATACGTCGTTCCGCAACCTGCAAGATTTGGTGGTTGATTGCGTCAAGATTGATGGGTCGTTCATTCGCGGATTGGCGGACAATGAAGACAATCAGCTGTTTGTCCGAACTCTAGTGGACCTTGCGCGCAATTTCGGCCTTGAAACGGTGGCGGAGTATGTAAATTCGCGGCAAGAGGCCGACATGCTGCGGGATTATGGCGTCGATTATCTCCAAGGTTTCTATTTCGGTGAACCGCTCTTTGAACTGGAATTCCAAATGGCGCCGACCGAAGTGCTTTCAAAAAAAATGGCTTAGGGTCCGGTTTTGATAGAATCAAAACCGGACACCTAAGGTGTTGTTTTGTCGTGTTTCCGGACGGAAAACCGGGTCCACCCCGGCCTTCGCCGGGGCATGCTTTTCCTGGAAACACTCTAACGCGGAACGTCGACAGATTCTGCACAAGGCGGTTTAAGATTTTCGGGACAATTGTTCAAGCTTGGTCTGTATAGTGGCAAGCTGGTCCTTGAGATTGTTGATCTCTTCCTTCTCACCATCTTCGGAAACAGGGGCGTCTTTTTCAAGATCTTCCGCTTCGTCTTCTTGGGGCGTCACGGAGAATGGCGAAAACATACGAAGCGATCGCTCAAAAATCGCCATGTTTTGACGAATTTGATCTTCAAGCTGTCCAAATGACTGCCCTCCGCCCAAACCGCCGACTAGTTTTTCTCTTAGTTGTTCTTGGTGAGAAGTAAATCGTTCCATGCTCAGCTCGAGATAGCTGGGCAGGAACGCTTCCATATTGTTGCCGTAAAACTTGATAAGTTGCCGTAAAAATTGAACCGGCAATAGATTTGGACCTTTGTTTTCTTCCTCAAAGATAATCTGGGTCAAGACGGATCGCGTAATGTCTTCTCCGGTCTTGGCGTCGACCACTTGAAACTCTTTGCCCTCTTTGACCATGGAACAGAGGTGGTTCAGCGTCACGTAACTACTGGTCGCCGTATTGTAGAGCCGCCGGTTGGCGTATTTCTTGATGGTGATCGGGTCGTCGCTGGATGAGGTATTGGTTGTCACTGCCATGCCATTTCAGGTTCAAACAATCATCCGGTCCGGTGGATCGCGGTCTTCCGAGAAAATCCGCCACCGCACGACCTTCAGCCGGATCGAGATATTGTGACCTCTTCTTCCGGGCGAGCGCAAGACATATGTTGCTGTGCACAAATAGCCCTCGGCGGTCCCGGGAGAGGGCGACAGACCGGCCATTCAGCCGTGTCATAGGCTGTTTTGCGGCGCTGTTTTGTCCCTGAGATAACGGGTTGCTTTCACTCAAAATGGGCATTTTTGCCCACCCATGAGCGCTAGAGCGCGTACACCCCGGCCTTCGCCGGGGCATGCTTTTCCTGGAAACACTCTAAAAGCCGCCATCTTTTTGCCACGAAAAACCTATATGTGGCACGGTTGCGGTTTTCCAAGCCGGCGATGCGAATCAATCATGCCGCCCTGTTATTTTTTCACAAGGAACAGGCCAACGAGGCTGGCGGCACCGGGGGATCATATTGGCCACCAACTTCCATGACACAGGTATTGCTCGGCAATGGCGAGGTGCTGTTTGGCAATGTTGCGTCATATCAGCCTGTGCCGCGTTGTTGCTATTGATGCTTCCTCGGGCGGCTGGCAGCGCCGATCCCCAGGGTCTCGGTGAGGAGTTGATTGTCCATTACTCGACCATTGATGGCTCGACGGGTTTTGTCCTTGATCGAAGTCATGATGAACCTGTGCTTAAATTCGATAGTTCATTGGAGATGTTTATTTTGCAAGACGTCCCGGGTCCGCGGGGCGATACGATTTATAAACTGGATAATGGCTTTGCCGTTCTACGCCATACAAATCTCGGCGGTATGATCTTATTCGATGACCTTCGACCGGAAGGACGGCCGGTTATGCGCGACCGGGTCGCCTTGCGCCTGACCTTACCGCGCCGCTTTCCCGCTCAAGTGAAAGCCCGCGCTGCGGTCATCAGTAAGGAAATTTCAGATCTGCTCGGCAGTGAAGTCGTCTTCGAGGCGGAATGGGAGGCGATTCCTTCGCGACTTGGCACGGCGACATTGGCCGATGCCGTAGAACTTACCGGCATCGCCTTGAAGCGCTTAGCCGAGGACGACCTGGCCCGAGACGTTCTAGCGGCCCATTTAAGACGGGTTACATTTCAAGCGGGTGATGTGGTTGATGCCCGACTGATAAACCATACGCTGGCCATCACATTCGTTTGGACACAAGGGATGCATGGCCGATTTTCATCTGATGCGCTGGTCCGCTTACTCGAGGCCGCCCTGTAACCGTGCCCGCTAGAGCGCATTCACAAAAAGTGGGACGCGGTTTTTGGGTTCGAAGGCGCGACCAATAACGAATCTAGACCCCCGTTCCCTGATTCAATGAATTGTAAACGGGGGTCTAGCGCCATGATATTGCCCCAATTGTAGAATATGCACCGGGCTCTTCAACGGACATCAGCGTGTGTATTAATATGGGTCAACGCGTGATCAACCAGCTTATTTGTGCTTTAGTCCTGTTTATTTTTCCGCAATTCGCATTCGCTCAATCATTGCAAGAGAAAAAGGTGCAGATAAGCGCGGAGCAAGCTCTGGCGTCCGAGGTCGCGTATACCAATCAGGTATGCGGTTCGGATATTTCCGCCTCGGTTGATTGGCAGAGTTTCTCAAGCGCTGATCGAGATCCCGAATTCGGGCTTTCGAGCTCCTGTGATGCGGCTTTGAGCGCCATCGAAAATTTGTGCACCAGCGAGGACAGTCAACAAGCCATAAAAGCGCAAGTTAATCAGGTGGTTTGCACGAAGGGGGCATCGCGCAATGTGACGCTGCGGCAGGGTACGCTGTTGTTTCAGATGAACGGCCCCGATGGCGACGATTTCGAGTTCATTCGGGATTATCTAAAAAATAAAATTTCGGCCACCGACACCGAGTGAGACACTCCATGTAATGCCCGCCTTCCGGATGAGACGCCAGACCCAAGGTCCGAATGATCTCATCGGCGTCCATGGGTTTAGAGCACGTTGACAAAAGATGGAATCCCTAACGTGCTCTAAGTCTTTGTTTTGTCGCGCATTCGGACGGAAAACCGGTCCCCACTTTTCCTGAATGCGCTCTAAAAACGATCCCGGCGACGACGGATTTCGGCGAAGACATCGACCACAGGCGCGCCGGTCATGGCGAGCGTTTTCTGGATATCCGGACTCATCGGGCGAAGGAAAGGGTTGGTGGCTTTTTCCAGACCGATGGTCGTTGGCACGGTCGCTAGATCTTTAGCACGCAAATCGTCGATTTCCGCGCTACGCTTTACCAAAATTTTGTTTTGCGGCTCTATGGTAAGCGCAAATTGCGCGTTCTTTTGAGTGTATTCATGGGCGCAATAAACCAGCGTGTCATCGGGCAACGCCATGAGCCTTTGCAAAGATTGCCACATTTGCGTTGGCGTGCCTTCGAACATGCGGCCGCAACCCAAAGCGAACAGTGCATCGCCGACAAAGACAACACCCGATTCCTCACACCAATAGGCAATCTGGCCCAGGGTGTGTCCGCCAACATCTATGACCTGCAAACGATGCGGTCCAAATTCATAAACATCACCGTCACTGATCTGGGTCTCTATGCCCGGAATTCGGTCGGCCTCTTCGCGTGGTCCGACGACGGTACATCCGGTCTTTTGCTTAAGTTCCAGATTGCCGCCGGCATGGTCGGGGTGGTGGTGGGTATTGAGGATATGTGTCAAGGTCCAACCGGTGTCGCGCAAGGCGGTTTCGATGGCCGGTACTTCGGGCGTATCGATCACACCGGTAAGGCCGGACTCCTCATCGTGGATCAGGAAGCAATAATTGTCCCACAATGCAGGGAACATATGAATGTCGAGCCGTGCCAAGGTCAAAATTCCTTCGGGCCGCCCCGCAATTAATAATTTTGTTGCTTGTTTAATCTAGTAAAATGGCACGCCAAATGAAAGTCGAATAGAATCCGGACCCGTTGGGCCATGCGCATTGACATCATCGATTTGAGAGATTTCTACGTGGCCCCCCTTGGGCGTGTGGTCGCCCGTGTGGTCGACCGCCACCTCAGAATATTGTGGCCTAATTTGCGCGGTCTCGATCTCGTCGGTCTGGGCTATGCGGCGCCGCTTTTGGAGGGCTATCGCAGTGAGGCTCAGCGCGTCATCAATTTCATGCCGGCGGGTCAAGGCGTCACCCGTTGGCCGCTCGACGGTCGAAACGTTACGGCCCTGGTTGATGAAGCCAGCATACCTTTGCCCGACGCCAGCGTCGATCGGTTGCTCTTAGTCCATTGTCTTGAAAACAGCGAGGCCGTTCGGCCCCTGCTCCGAGAGATCTGGCGTATTCTGTCCCCGAGTGGGCGAATGTTGATCGTGACCCCGAACCGGCGCGGCCTGTGGGCCCGCATCGACACCACACCATTCGGCCATGGACGGCCCTTTTCCCGTCGTCAATTGACCCAACTCATGCGCGATGCCCAATTCACACCGTCGCAATGGGCCGAAGCTCTTTTTATGCCGCCATTCGGCTTTCAATTCATGATGAGCTCATGGGGCGCATGGGAGAATGTCGGCCGCCGGCTTTGGCCTGGATTTTCGGGGCTTCTTCTGCTTGAGGCGAGCAAGCAGATTTATGCGTTATCCGGCGAGCGCAAACCGTTAAGGGGACTAAGACCGGTTCCGGTGACGTCACCGGCGCCAAATCTGGCCGGTCGCTCATACATGTCTGGTCGGCGGTCCGATTAGAGCCCATTCACAAAAAGTGTACGCGGTTTTTGGGTTCGAATGGGCGACCAATAACAAATCTGGACCCCCGTTCTCTGATTCAATGAATTGTGAACGGGGGTCTAGTCTGTGGTGGATAGGGAGGGGGCATTCGTGGTTTGTCGTTATTTTCGGGCGGGTTTGTCCGCCATGGGGCGTTGCAAGATCTGGCATCCGGTTATTGTGGCGGCGCTTGGCTTGGGCCTGTCCGGTTGTGCATCGTTCCCCCCCTTGGGCGAGATCGACCTTATTGCCAAAGCGACGCGCATTCATCAACGGGTCATCGTCCTGGATAGCCATGTGGATATTCCGCCAAACTATGCCACGCCTGACGCGGATCCCGGCATAAAGGGCGACATGCAGGTCGATTTGCCTAAGATGGTTGAGGGCGGATTGGATGCGGTGTTTTTTATTGTCTTTGTCGCTCAAACCGAGCGTACACCGGAAAACTATCAACTTGCTCAAGCTCAAGCGATGAACAAGTTCAATGCCATTCATCGCATGACCGATGAGCTTTATCCGGATCGAATTGAACTTGCCAGAACGGCGCGTGACGTACGCCGGATCCATAAATCGGGCAAGCGCGTCGCTTTGATTGGCGTTGAAAACGGCTACGTCATCGGTAAGAATCTCGAATTGGTAAAGCACTATTACGATTTGGGTGCACGCTATATGTCGCTCACCCATAACGGTCACAACGATCTTGCGGATTCATCGGCCATACGCGACGAATTGGGCGATGCGGAGATCGAACATGGTGGGGTGAGCGAACTGGGCGAACGCGTGATTGAAGAAATGAACAGGCTGGGCATGATGGTCGATGTTGCCCATGGGAGCAAAGCAACGGTGTTGGAAGCCGCAGCATTGTCGAAAGCTCCCATTATTTCATCTCACCACGCCGTCAAACACTTTGTCGATATACCGCGCAATTTAGATGACGAAGAGATGATCGCCATTAAGGCAACGGGCGGCGTCGTTCAAATCATTGCCTTTGACAGTTATTTGAAACCCGTCCACCCGGACAAGACGAAAGCTTTTTCTGCACTTATGGCGCAATATGGTGTCGACGGCCCGGCCGCCTATAACGCCTTATCGGAGGTCGATCGTCAGTCGATTAAGAACCAACGAGCCAGGTTCGATGAGCAATGGCCGCCTGCCAGTGTGCAGGACTTTGTCGATCACATCGATTATGCCGTGGATCTGATCGGTGTTGATCATGTCGGTATCGTTTCCGATTTCGGCGGCGGCGGGGGCATTGCCGGCTGGCGCGACGCCAGTGAAACGCTCAATGTGACAATCGAACTTGTCCGCCGCGGTTACAGCAAACAGGACATCGGCAAGATTTGGAGCGGCAATCTGTTGCGCGTCATGAAAGATGTGGAACGCATCGCGCGCAAGCTGCAAGCTGAAAAATCCTAGAGCGCATTCCATCTTTCCTGAATGCACTCTAGGGTCTGTGGACATTTAGGATTCCCTTTTCACTTCAGATGTGATTCAAGCTTCCTTTTATGGAGGTTTGTAATGCGCAAAGAGCGTTTTGTTA
>SMXP01000079.1 GCA_004356335.1 Alphaproteobacteria bacterium
CGCGTGCGGAAGATGGCACCATAATGGCCATCCAGCACACCGAATATCCCGTCCATGGGGTGCAATTTCACCCGGAAAGCATTGCCTCGGAACACGGTCACGCCGTTCTGAAGAATTTCCTCGATATTATGGAATCTGCTTGAAAGTCAGTTGGTTATGGATGAATTCAAACCTTTACTCTTAAAGGTCGCGAGCGGCCATAACCTGACAAGAGCCGAATCTGCCGCGGCCTTCGAAATGATGATGTCGGGCCAGGCCACCCTGGCACAGATGGGCGCGTTTTTGATGGGTTTGCGCGTGCGCGGAGAGACCGTCGATGAAATAACCGGTGCCGCCGATATCATGCGCGCCAAGGCTCTTAGGGTCGAGGCGCCACCAAACGCAATCGACACTTGTGGAACCGGTGGCGATGCTTCGGGAACGCTCAATATATCGACGGCCGCCGCCTTCGTTGTTGCCGCTTGCGGCGTACCGGTCGCCAAACATGGCAACAAGGCCTTGTCGTCAAAGTCGGGCTCGGCAGACGTGCTGCAACAATTGGGCGTGCGTCTCGACCTGCCCCCGGAGCGCATTTCCAGTTGTATCAAGGAAGCCGGCTTGGGCTTCATGATGGCGCCCTTGCATCACGCGGCGATGAAGCATGTGGCGCCGGTTCGCACGGAGCTTGGTACACGGACGATCTTTAATATATTAGGCCCGCTGAGCAATCCCGCCCAGGCAAAACGTCAATTGATCGGCGTGTTTTCGGAGCGATGGCTGGAACCGGTGGCTGAAGTCTTGCGTAAATTGGGATCGGAAAAGGTCTGGGTGGTTCATGGCAAAGACGGTCTGGATGAAATCACCACCACCGCATCGACTGCGGTCGCGTCGCTCGACAAAGGCAAGATTTCGCGCTTCGAGATTACCCCTGAAGACGGCGGCCTCGGTCGAGCAAGTCTCCAGGAGCTTGCGGGCGGCGATCCCCAATACAATGCCGGCAGACTTCGCGAACTGCTTGACGGCAAGCCGGGGGCCTATCGGGATATCGTCATTTTGAACAGTGCCGCCGCACTGATTGTGGCGGATAAAGTCCATAAGCTGATCGACGGCGTGACGTTGGCCGGCCAAGCCATTGATAAAGGCGGTGCCAAACAGGTACTCGACAAATTGATCGAGGTGTCGAACGCGTGACGCGATGTCCAATATTTTAGACGAAATAAAGGCCTATAAGGTTGAGGAAATCGCCGCCCGCAAACAGAGCCGGCCGCTTGGCCTGCTGGAACAGGCGGCCAAACACGCGGGGCCGGCACGCGGTTTCCACGCGGCTCTGCGCCGCACACGGGAGTCAGCCGACTTGGCGCTTATTTGCGAAATTAAGCGAGCAAGCCCCTCTAAGGGATTGATTAGAAAAGATTTTGATCCGCCAGCTCTTGCCACAGCCTATGAGACGGGGGGCGCCACCTGTCTATCCGTGCTCACCGACACACCGAGTTTTCAAGGATCTGACGACCATCTGACGACCGCTCGGGATGCGGTTGCGCTACCGGTTCTGCGCAAAGACTTCTTGTACGATCCCTACCAAGTCGTGGAGTCTCGGGCCATCGGGGCCGATTGCATTCTGATTATTATGGCTTCGGTGACCGATGCTCAAGCCCGGGAGCTTGAATCCAGCGCTTATGAGTGGACCATGGACGTTTTGCTGGAAGTTCACGATGAAGCTGAATTGGATCGCGCGCTGCGCCTCACGAGTCCACTGATCGGCATTAACAATCGCAATTTAAAAACGTTCGAAACCGACCTCGCGACGACGGAGCGCTTAGCGCCCCTTGTGCCGGCCGATCGATTGATTATTGGCGAAAGCGGCTTAAGCACGGCGCGTGATCTTGAGCGCCTTGCTAAGGCCGGCGTCACGTGCTTTCTGATTGGCGAAAGCCTCATGAGGCAAAGTGACGTGGCCGCCGCCACTGCCGCGTTATTGGCGTAGGCGAAACCGGCGGTCTCTCTTGGTAAGTTTTGCGATATATTATCAGGGAACCATGCTAACATATTGGTTTATTGAAGAAATATAGTTTACCCGAAGCGGAAGAATTAGTGAGCTGACGACATCCATGACGAAATTGACCCATCTTGATCAAGCGGGAAAAGCCGTGATGGTCGATGTCACGGATAAGCGCGATAGCGTTCGGGTCGCCGTCGCCCAAGGCCTGATCACCATGAAGCCGGAAACCCTGAGTGAGATCGAACGGGGTAACATCAAAAAGGGTGACGTGCTGGGGGTGGCGAGGACCGCCGGGATTATGGCGGCCAAGCGCACGTCCGATTTGATACCCCTATGCCATCCCCTTTCCTTGACAAGCATCGCGCTCGATTTGGTGCCAAAGCCCGAACGCCATGCCATTGAAATTACCGCGACGGTGAAGGTCACGGGTAAGACCGGTGTTGAAATGGAGGCGCTGACGGCCGTCTCGGTGGCCGCGCTCACTCTTTATGACATGGCCAAGGCGATCGATCGTGACATGGTCATTGGCGACATCGCATTGGTGCACAAAGAAGGCGGTAAGTCCGGTACTTACCAACGCACCGCTGCCAAATAGATTTGACGTGAAGTTGTCCCATGATTTCTGCAGATGACGCTCTGGATCGCATTCTCGCCGCTCTTGTGCCGTTGCCGTCAGAGGTTATTGGCTTTGCCGACGGTGACAATCGTGTGCTGGCCCAAGATGTGACGGCGCGCCTAACCCAACCCCCATCCGACGTTTCGGCCATGGACGGATATGCCGTCCGGGCCGTCGACGTCGCAACGGTACCGGTCGAACTCGAAGTAATTGGCACGTCCAAAGCCGGCGGCACCTTCGATGGTGTGGTCGGACCGGGCCGGGCCGCCCGGATCTTTACCGGCGCCACGGTTCCCCAGGGGGCCGACACCATCATCATCCAGGAAGATACCGAGCGTGGCGGGGAAAATCAGATCCGTGTTCTCGAACGGGCCGATCCCGGACGACATATTCGTCTCAAGGGTGTGGATTTTCAGGACGGCGAAAGCCTATTGAAAAAAGGCCAAAGGCTGACATCGCGAGATCTGGCCTTGCTGGCGGCCATGGACATTAACCGCATTGAAGTTACCCAACGACCGCGCCTTGCTCTGTTGGCTACCGGCGACGAGCTGGTGCGGCCCGGTGAGCCGGTCGCCGCCCATCAAATCATTTCATCGACCCCCTACGCCCTGGCCGCCTGGATCAAGCGGTGGGGCGGCCAAGCCGATATTTTGGATATTGCCCGCGATAACGAAGATAGCTTGCGCCAAGCGGCCAAAAGCGCACGGGACGTGGATATCTTGGTCACCCTGGGCGGTGCTTCGGTCGGCGACCATGATCTGGTGCAATCGGTCCTGGGCAAAGAGGGGCTTCATGTGGACTTTTGGAAAGTGGCCATAAAGCCCGGCAAGCCCTTGATCTTCGGCGACATTGCCGGCACGACATTTCTTGGCCTGCCGGGCAACCCGGTATCGGCACTGGTGTGTGGCCTGTTGTTTCTGCGCCCCGCCATTGGCGCGCTGTTGGGCATCAACAAGGCGGATCTGGCGCCCCCTCTCGCCATCGCCCATTTGGGCAAAGATCTTAGCGCCAATAGTAAGCGCCAAGATTACATACGCGCCCGGTTGAGCCGCGACGCGGCGGGTCGCCTGGTGGTAATCCCGTTCGATCTTCAAGACAGTTCGGTTCTTTCGGTGTTCGCCGCCGCCGATTGCCTCATTGTCCGCAAACCCCTCGCCCAAGCGGCAAAAAAGGGCGATTTGGTGGATATCTGGCCGCTCGGCTGAATCGCCCCCAACCAGACGAATAAACACCGGAAACCCTGGCCTCCGGTGAATTCAGGCCTTGACCCTTACGAAGAACTAAAATAGAACAGATCCACTTGTTTTCATTTTGTTCCGCAAGCTAAGGGGCGATAATCATGCTTACGCGCAAGCAACACGATCTCCTCAATTTCATCCATGAGCGGATTCGCGAATCGGGTGTGTCGCCGTCTTTCGAGGAAATGAAAGATGCCTTGGGATTGAAGTCCAAATCCGGAGTCCATCGACTCATTACGGCATTGGAGGAACGGGGTTTCATTCGCCGACTTGCCCATCGCGCGCGTGCCTTGGAAATCGTGCGGTTGCCCGGCAGCGTGGTGCCCGGCGGTCCGTCGATCTTGCGCGAGCAGCCGTCCGGATTTACCCCCAGTGTCGTCAAGGGATCTTTTGCGACACGGGCGGTCGCCACGCCGTCTTCCGTTGCCCCGGATCAATCCATTGAAGTCCCGGTGCTCGGTCGGATTGCCGCCGGGACACCGATCGAAGCTTTGCAAAACAACACGCACAATGTGAACGTGCCGCCCAATATGTTGGGTCCGGGTGAGCATTATGCTCTGGAGGTCAACGGCGATTCCATGATTCAGGCCGGCATTCTGGACGGCGATGTGGTGGTTATTCGCCGCTGCGACACGGCGGCCAATGGCGACATTGTGGTGGCGTTAATCGACGACAATGAGGCCACTTTGAAACGGCTGCGCAAGCGAGGCGATTCCGTGGCGCTGGAAGCCGCCAATCCAGCCTATGAAACGCGGATCTTTGGTCCCGACCGCGTTCAAGTCCAAGGTCGTCTGGTCGGGCTTTTAAGGCAATATTGAGTCCGCTGTGACGCCGCCCAATTGTTATTCAGTCACTTGCGACAAGCGAATATCCGGATCTTTCGGGGGGTCGCGATCGGTCCGGGTTTGCCGTTGCGTCCAAGGCCGGTAACCTCGATGCTGGAGAGCACTTTCCACTCGTATTCCAGTTTTTTCGAACCAGACGGCGAAGGCGCCTTCGCGCCGCAGGTCGAGCCAGTCGATCACCACCGCGCTTTGACGACACGATACCCTAAGTCGCTGCGGCAGCCGCTCATCGGAGACGATCAGATCGGCGATCTGACAGTCTTCCTCGAACGCACGGGGGTCCTGGACATAAGCGATCACCGATCCATCTGACGCGGTCGCCACACAGCCCAACACATCGCAACGAAACATAGCCTCGCTTACCGAGCGATCGGTGATGGGCGCAGCGCCGTCTCTTTGATACCAAATGTCCGTGGCAAAACGCGCGCGCCGGGGCGACATGAGAACAAGACCCGAAACATCATTTCGCACCGCAATGTTCTGGCCCTCCCGATCTATCAGAACGTCGGGTAAGTCCTTGAATAATCCGCTCACTATGCCCAACACAATAATGACGGCGCCCAGCCTACGCCATTTTCTACGCCAAAAACTAAGCCACAGACCGCCGATCACCATGGTGAGCAAAGCCGACAAAGACCATGCGCGAATTCGATATTCGGCACCGCTCCACGAAGACACCCATTGGGAAATTTCAATGACCTTATCGATACCCCACCCCATTGGGGCCAAACTCCATGATTCCAAATTAAACGGCATCAAAAGGAACGTGACAACGGCGCTTGGCATAACGACGGTTCCGACAAAGGGCATGGCGAGCATGTTGCCAACCAGCCCATAGGCGGCAAGGCGGTTAAAATGAAAAGCCGTGAAAGGCCCGATAGAGATCTCCGCGACAATGGTTGTTACCGCAATGCCCAGCGGATAAAGAACACCACGACGTAGCCATCGATAACGTGGCTGGTGGCGCATTCGGACCGCATCGTGATTGGACAAACTGTCACGCCACCATTCGTAAAACGCAATGAGACCGACGACGGCGGCAAATGACATTTGAAAGCTTACATGGAGCAGGCTTTCCGGCGATATCAATAGGATGAGTGTTGCCGCCACGGCGACCATGCGCATGGAAAGGGCATGTCGGTCTAGAAACACCGCCACAAACATAAGAGTGATCATAATGAACGCCCTCTGCGTGGAGATCGATGCCCCCGAGACGATCAGGTAGGCGAATGCGCCGGAAAGTCCGACACAGGCCGCCCATTTCTTTATGGGATAGCGCAATGCCAACGGTTCGATCCCGGCGAGAAGAAGGCGGGTGGCGGCGAACAGCAAGCCGCCCACAAGCGCCATATGCATCCCTGAAATCGCTAGGACATGCGCCAGTCCGGCGATCCGAAAAGCCTCGGTCACATCCTCGGGAATCGCTTGCCGGTCGCCGGTCATCAACGCCGCTGCAATAGCACCGGACGGTCCCGGTAAAGCAGCCTTAATGCGCTCCGAAATCGCCAGGCGAGTCTTCGCGGTCCATAACGACAGACGCTGTATTAAAGAAAATCCATCGGCTACACCCAATATTTTGGGCTTGCTCACGGTATATCCCACCGCGCCGATCCGTTGGAACCAGGCTTGACGGGCAAAATCGAAATCGCCGGGTGCTGCCGGGCCGGGCGGCGGCATCAGCACCGCGCGCACGCTCACCCTTTGCCCCGGTTCGACCTGGACATTCTTTTGTCGTGCGGTTACGCGGATCCGTTCAGGCAAGTCCTCGCGCGCGAGATCCTCGATTTCCTCCGGTTGAATGACCAATCGCCAAGAGTCGGATGGTCGGCGGGCGGCCGATAGGATCACGCCCTGAACGTTTACCGGACCTATTTCACGAGCGATGACGGGGGCAGCCACCCCCTTGGTACGCCATTTAGCTGCCGAGAAGCCTAGGGAGAGGGCGACAGCTATGAGGCAGAGCACAATTAGAATCTGACCCGTCTCGGGTCGTCTGTCTTGCCACCGAGAGCGCGTGGCGATCACCAAGGCGGCAAAACCGCCCGACAGCAACAAACTTGCGGCCGCCGGTACCCAGCCTGGTTCTTGGTCGAGTTCGAAATAGATCGCAATGCCCGTCGCGAGAAAAACCGGAAACCAAAGGGGCCAGCGATCGCGCTCGGCCCAAAAACTGGTTGCAAACTCAACCCGAGCGGAATGGGCGGCCTCCCTGGCGTATTCCAGGGCCCCGTTGAGCCGCCATTTGGGCAAAATTCCGCGCATGAAGCCTCGATCGCGCTCAAATGATATTAGCCGCATTAGCCGCCTTAACCCCAACCCTTAGTTCATGCTAGAACACTCGCGCGGGCGTGAGCCGTCAGCGTTTTTCTTGCGATCCATCTTAACCTCGGATTTCCGACATGGCGTCTGGTTCTAGTCCAGTCACTCGTTTTGCTCCCTCGCCCACCGGCATGCTCCATATTGGTGGGGCCAGGACCGCCTTGTTTAACTGGCTGTTCGCGCGCCATGAGGGTGGCAAATTTCTGTTGCGAATTGAAGACACCGACCGAGAACGGTCCACTGCACAGGCAAGTACCGCCATTCTTGATGGCTTGAGATGGTTGGAACTCGAATGGGACGGAGAGGTCACCTGCCAATCCAAGCACATCGAACGCCACGGACAAGTCGCGCAGACTCTGCTCGACCAAGGTAAGGCTTACCATTGCTATTGCTCGCCCGAAGAACTAACCGAAATGCGGCAACGGGCCAAAGCGCAAGGACGGCCGGCACTTTATGACGGGCGCTGGCGCGACCGCGATCCATCGGACGCGCCTCAGGGCGTCAATCCCGTATTGCGCATCAAGGCGCCGAGGCAAGGCGAAACCGTCATTCACGATCGTGTTCAGGGTGAAGTTCGCGTTTCCAACAGGCAATTAGACGATTTCATCCTGTTGCGAAGCGACCAAACTCCCACTTATATGTTGTCTGTCGTGGTTGACGATCACGACATGTCGATCACGCATATCATCCGCGGTGACGATCACTTAACCAACGCTTTTCGTCAGCAAGTCATCTATGATGCCCTTGGCTGGGGCGTGCCGGAGTTTGCTCATATACCTCTTTTGCACGGAACAGACGGTGCCAAGCTATCGAAAAGGCATGGGGCGTTATCGGTCAGTGCTTATAAAGACATGGGCTACCTGCCCGCCGCTATGAGAAATTATTTGCTGCGTCTTGGGTGGTCCCATGGTGATGATGAAATCATTTCCAACGAACAAGCCATCGAATGGTTTAATTTGGACTCGTTGGGAAAAAGCGCCGCCCGGTTCGATATCGACAAATTGAATTACCTGAACGGACATTATATTCGCCAGCTCGATGACCAAGAATTGAGCCAAGACGTTCTCAATATCCTCAAATCGACAAACTCGATCACCGTCGACCAGACGGCCCAACAGCGCTTATTGGCAGCTATGCCCGAATTCAAGCAAAGAGCGAAAACACTTATTGAATTAGCCGACAATTGTGTGTTTCTTGTAAGTTCGCGCCCGTTGCCCTTGACTGAGAAGGCCCAGTCACAATTGAGTGAGCAGGCGCCGGCCCTCCTCGCCGAATTGCGCGGCAAACTGGAGACGACCGAGCATTGGACGGCGGAGGCCTTGGATAAAGCGATCCGCACATTTGCCGATAAAAAAGGGCTAAAATTCGGCAAAGTTGCTCAGCCGTTGCGCGCTGCCTTGACCGGAGGCGCCAGCTCCCCAGGGATTTTCGACGTATTAGCCATTTTGGGGCGGGAAGAATCGCTGGGTCGAATTCAAGATCAAGCGGCTGCAGACTAGGGTCTTTCCGGTTTTGATGAAATCAAAACCTGACCCTAAGCTGTTGTTTTGTCGTGTTTCCGGACGGAAAACCGGTGGCCACTTTTCCTGGAAACACTCTAATTGACACGATATTTGGCGAGCCGATGGTTTAGCCGACGACCTGAGACAGGGAGCGATGACTGAATGGTAGAAAATGCAAAATCACGGGATGGCGGCGCCACTCTCCAAATTGGCGATAAATCTTACTCGCTTCCTGTTTATCAGGGAACCGTGGGTCCCGATGTGCTGGATGTCAGAAATCTTTACTCTGAGACCGGTCTTTTTACCTACGATCCGGGCTTCACGTCGACCGCCAGTTGTGAATCGGCCATTACCTATATCGACGGCGATAAAGGTATTCTGCTTTACCGAGGCTACCCCATCGATCAGCTGGCCGAAAATGGCACCTACATGGAGACCTGTTATCTTCTGCTTTACGGAGAATTGCCCAACCAAGAAGAGATGGCAGCCTTCAAAACCGCAATCACGCGGCATACCATGGTTCAAGAACAATTGACCTATTTCTTGCGCGGATTTCGCCGAGATGCTCATCCCATGGCAATTATGGTTGGCGTTGTCGGGGCACTTTCCGCATTCTATCACGACTCGACAGATATCAACGATCCCCATCAACGCTTGGTGGCGAGCCGCCGAATGATCGCCAAAATGCCGACCATGGCGGCAATGGCTTATAAATATTCCGTCGGTCAGCCGTTCATTTATCCGAGGAATGAACTTGGCTATGCGGAAAACTTTTTACGCATGTGTTTTGCGGTGCCGGCGGAGAATTACGAGATCAATCCCATATTGGCACGCGCCATGGATCGAATCTTCATTCTCCATGCCGATCACGAGCAAAATGCTTCCACCTCAACAGTTAGGCTGGCCGGATCATCGGGAGCCAATCCCTTTGCCTGCATAGCCGCTGGAATTGCTTGCCTATGGGGGCCTGCTCATGGGGGTGCCAACGAAGCGGCCTTAAACATGCTTCGGGAGATCGGAACCGTCGATCGAATCCCGGAATTTATTGCACGGGCAAAAGACAAAGACGATTCGTTTCGTCTGATGGGATTTGGTCACCGCGTGTACAAAAATTACGACCCGCGTGCGCGCGTGATGCAAGAAACCTGTCATGAAGTCCTAAAGGAATTAGGGATCAAGGACGATCCCATACTTGAAGTCGCCATGGAGCTCGAGCAAATCGCACTCCACGATGATTACTTTATAGAGAAAAAATTATATCCCAATATTGACTTCTATTCCGGCATTACCCTCAACGCGCTTGGCTTCCCGACAACCATGTTTACCGTGGTTTTTGCTCTCGCACGAACAGTGGGATGGATCGCACAATGGATGGAGATGGTTGAGGATCCCAACCAACGTATCGGCCGACCCCGCCAGATCTATACGGGTCAAACGCACAGAGATTATATCCCTCCGTCGCAACGCTAGAGCACGTTCACAAAACATTGAATCATTATAGGGATTCCCTTTTGGTCCGAACAGGGTGATGATTCTCCTTTAAGGAGGTCGTTATGGTTCGAGCTTATTCAGATGATTTACGCATTCGGGTGATCCGCTCAGCTGAAGAAAATGGCGAGAGTGCGCGTGCGGCGGGGCGGCGGTTTGGGGTGAGCGAATCTTCAGCGGTCAAATGGGTCGGGCGTTTCCGGCAGGAGGGCGCGATCTCAGCGGTAAAGACCGGCCGGCCGCGGGGACTGAAAGTCGAGGCCCATAAGGAGTTTCTGTTCACCCAGATGGCTGGCCGCCATACCACCCTCGATGAATTACAGACGGCGCTGCTTGAGCAGTGCGGCATGTATGCCAGCCGCACGCTGTTGTGGCGGTTCGTTCATGAGCAAGGCCTGAGCTTTAAAAAAAACCGTCCACGCCAGTGAACAAGACCGCCC
>SMXP01000080.1 GCA_004356335.1 Alphaproteobacteria bacterium
GGCCAGTCATTGAAACTCCTTCTCCCCAATGGGGAGAAGGTCGGGATGAGGGGGCAAGTGATCCACCGTAATACACAGAACGCGCGCAATTTACGCCACCATCAAACCAGAAAGATCCTAGACAATATCGAGGGCGTTCTTGCAATTATCGAAAACGCGCTCTCGCCCCCCCCTCACCCCGGCCCGCTCCCCTCAGGGGAGAGGGAGTAGGTCGCCGCCCCGAGCACAATCCGTTTTATTTGTCGAAGTAATTTAGGAACCGGTCGAACAGATAATAACTATCCTGCGGTCCCGGTGAGGCTTCCGGATGATATTGCACGGAGAAAATCGGTTTGCCGGTCACGGCGATGCCGCAATTGGTGCCGTCAAACAACGATACATGGGTTTCGACCACGCCTTCGGGCAGTGACTCCCGATCAACGGTGAAGCCGTGATTCATGGACACGATTTCAACTTTGTTCGTGCCAAGATCTTTGACCGGGTGATTGGCGCCGTGATGGCCTTGATGCATTTTCGTGGTCCGGGCGCCCAGTGCGATCGCCAGCATTTGATGGCCCAAACAAATGCCGAAAATAGGTTTGCCGCTGTCGATCAGGGTGCGGATGGTGGGAACGACGTAGCTGCCGGTTGCCGCCGGATCGCCGGGACCGTTGGACAAAAAGATTCCGTCCGGTTGATGGCGCAACACCTCTTCGGGCGAGGCGGTGGCCGGCACCACGGTCACCCGGCAGCCGACCTGGGCCAGGCTGCGCAAAATATTCCGTTTAATGCCGAAATCCATGGCGACCACGTGATATTTCGGGGCCGTTAATTGGCCGTAGCCGTCGGGCCACGCCCAATGGGTTTGATCGGCCGTATAAGTTTGCCGGCAGGTCACGTGTTTCGCCAGGTCCATGCCCTCAAGACCCGGCCAGGCGTCCGCTTCGGCCTGGGCGCTGGCCACATCGATCCGGCCGTTGGGATCGTGCACAAGGGTCGCCTTGGGCATGCCGTTCTCGCGAATCAGTCGGGTCAGAGCACGGGTGTCGATGCCCGTAAGCCCGATGATCCCGCGCCGCTTGAGCCATTCATCCAGGGGTAATTGTGCCCGGTAATTGGCCGGTGCGGTAATAGGGGCACGCAGCACGCAGCCGCGCACCGCCGACGAGACCGTGGGCGAGGAGGTCTCGACATCGTCGTCATTGGTCCCCACATTACCGATATGTGGGAAGGTGAAGTTGATGATCTGGCCGGCATAAGAAGGATCCGTGAGGATTTCCTGATACCCGGTCATGGCCGTATTGAAGCAAACTTCGCCTGTGGTCGATCCGCCGGCGCCGATCCCGTGGCCGCGAAAAACGGTGCCGTCGCTCAAGACGAGAGCTCCGGTCACCGGCGGCTGGTACATAGCTGGCTCTTTTGTGAAATGACCTGGCGATTGGCCCATGCTGTGCAACGCACAAATCGGCCGGACCTTAAGCAAAAGCCGTGCCGCCGTCAAGCCGGACACTTTCTTTATTTATATAATGAAATCAATAGGTTAAATGGCATCAACGGCGTTGCACCCGGATCACTGTTTAGACTATGTTAACCTCCCTTCCAAGCAGGGAGCAGAGGCCGACATGCGAGACTTGTTAGCGGCGTCTCTCAAAGACGCGATTAAGGCCCAAAATAAAATTCGACGATCGACCCTC
Source organism: Alphaproteobacteria bacterium (assembly GCA_004356335.1). Classification (GTDB taxonomy): domain Bacteria; phylum Pseudomonadota; class Alphaproteobacteria; order SMXP01; family SMXP01; genus SMXP01. The sequence goes on from SMXP01000080.1 coordinate 1,674, forward strand.
CGTCTCATCCTCGCGGCCATTAAGGACCGCGATATTGCGGCGCGGGCGGGCGACCGGCGTGGTGTGTCCGATGATGAAATCCTTCAGATCTTGGCCAAGATGATCAAACAGCGCCAAGAATCGTTTCAGACCTATGAGGAGGCTGGCCGACTCGATCTCGCCGAGCAGGAACGCCAAGAGATTGACGTCATCAGAGAGTTTTTGCCGCGCCAGCTCGACATCGACGAAATTCGCCATGCCTGTAATCAGGTGGTGACCGAAATGGGCGCGTCGGGACTCAAGGATATGGGCAAGTGTATGGGTGAACTCAAACAGCGTTATGCCGGGCAAATGGATTTCGGTAAGGCCAGCGGCATTGTCAAAGAGCTCTTGATATAGGGGCGCTGGGATTGACATATTCCAAGTCTTTTCTTGACGACTTGAAGTCGCGCTTCCGTCTATCGGATGTGATCGGTCGGCATGTGAAATTGACGCGCGCCGGCCGCGAATTTAAGGGACTTAGTCCGTTTACGAATGAAAAGACTCCATCCTTTTTCGTCAATGATGAGAAAGGATTTTACCATTGCTTCTCGAGCGGTGAGAGCGGCGATCTCCTGTCTTTTTTCATGAAGACCCAACGTCTGTCGTTTAATGAATCGGTTAAACTTTTGGCCGACGAGGCGGGCGTCGAGTTGCCGCGGCAAACGGAAGACGAGCGTCAGCGCGATCGCGAACGGGCGAGTTTGCTTGATGTGATGGAGATGGCGGCGCAGTTTTACCGCCAGGAACTGGCCCGTCGCGAGGGTGCGCCCGCGAGAACCTATCTTGCCGAACGCGGTTTAAAGGACGATACCATCCAGGCTTTTGGCCTTGGCTACGCGCCACGGGGACGAACGGCGTTGCACGATCATCTGCTGCAAAAGGACGTGACACCCGATCAAATTGTGCAAGCGGGGCTGGCCATCCAACCCGATGATGATCGGCCCCTTTACGACCGTTTCCGGCATCGTATCATTTTTCCCATTGCCGATTTTAAGGGCCGGGTCATTGCCTTTGGCGGTCGAGCGCTCGATTCGAATGTTTCGGCAAAATATTTGAATTCTCCGGAGACACCTTTGTTTCACAAGGGAGCGGTGCTTTACAATTTTAAGGCGGCCCGCGAGTCTTGTTATCGTAGCGTCGAAGGACGCGACCGGGTTTTGATCGTCGCCGAAGGGTATATGGATGTCATCTCGCTGGTCGAGGCGGGCTTTGCCACGGCGGTAGCGCCCCTAGGGACCGCCTTAACGGATACTCAATTGCACACATTGTGGCGGGTGTGCCCCGAACCCATCTTGTGCTTCGACGGTGACCGTGCTGGATTGAGTGCGGCCAATCGGATCGTCGATCGCGCCCTGCCGTCATTGAAGCCGGGCCATTCGTTGCGCTTTGCTTTGTTGCCCGAAGGCCAGGATCCCGACGACATCATTCGTGCCGGGGGGGCCCAGGCGATGACATCCTTTCTGACCGACGCCCGGCCGCTGGCCGACATGCTGTGGGAACGGGAACTCAGCATGGCGCCGTTTGACACGCCGGAGCGGCGGGCAGGCCTGGAGAGCCGGCTTGGCGACCTGATTCGCACGATTCGGGAGCGCCGGGTCCAAGATCATTATCGGGCGGATATTAGGGCTCGTTTGGCGGCTTTATTCCGGCGGGACGTAGCCGCCGGCCAAAGGTTTTTCGATGGTCGCCGGCCCTGGATTCCCGGCGAATCACTTGCGGATTCCCGGGGTATCAGTCCGCAACTCAGGCGCAGCAAGTTAACGACTACAGGTAATCGTAGTGAGGAGCGCGAAGCCTTGCTTATCCTCGCTATTCTCAATCATCCGGGGCTTTTGGACAGCCATTTTGAGGGGTTCGCAGAGGTGTCGCTGCTCAATGCCAAGCTTGACAGATTGCGTAATGAGATCCTAAGGATCGCCTCAGGGGAATCCCTTGACAGGGCGGCGTTGGCTAACCACCTGTCTGGCACCAGTGTGGCAGACATTGCGCGGGAGCTCCGCGGACGAAATTCACTGGGAAAGGATCATCCGTTTGCACGGCCGGAGGCGCCGCTGGCCGAGGTGGAACGAGGATGGAGTCACCTGATCAACTTACATTGGGACGCGGATAAGCTCGCACGGGAGCAGCGCGAAGCGGAAGATGCTTTTGGCCGTGATATGACCGACGAGAATTTTGCTCGGCTCGTGGCGAGCCGGGCGCAAAAGCTTGCCGCCGAACAAGAGGAAAAGGCCAAAGTGGCGGAAGCAGATAAGGAAAGGACGGCCGGCCATTCCAAGTAACATCGAGACAAGGGCCAAAACCAAAAAAACCTCAGCTCCGGCGCCGTCAAAGGCGCGACGGAAGGCGACCGCAACGGCAAAAGAGGGGCGGCGCAGAACCTCGCCGACCAAGAAAGCGGGCCAAGCGAAACGAAGTGCGAATAGGGACAGGGTAACAATGACGACGGCAGCAACCAAAACAAAACAGAAGCCCAAAACACAGGTAAAAGAAAAAGAGCCAGAAGTAGAAGTAAAAGTAGAGGGTACCGAAGCCCCAGATCGTCCGGTGCTGGATATGTCCGACGCCGCGGTCAAAAAGATGATCAAGAAAGCGCGCGAGCGCGGCTATGTCACATATGAAGAACTCAACGAAGTTCTTCCGTCCGACGAAGTTTCCTCGGAACAGATCGAAGACACCATGTCCATGTTATCCGAAATGGGTATCACCGTGGTGGAAAACGAAGAAAGCGAAGAGGCGGCCTCATCCGAAACTACTAAAGCCGTCGCCAAGCGAGAAGGGCCGGGGGCGGTCACCAAGGGAAATGAGGATGGCTCGGCGGAGCGCACCGACGATCCGGTTCGTATGTATTTGCGCGAGATGGGTAGCGTTGAGTTGCTTTCGCGCGAAGGTGAAATCGCCATTGCCAAGCGTATTGAGGCCGGCCGCGAAACCATGATCAATGGGCTGTATGAAAGCCCGCTTACTTTCGAGGCCATCATCGTATGGCGAGACGAACTGAACGAAGGCCGCATTCTTTTACGTGACATAATCGATCTCGATACGACTTTCGGCGGCGGCCCTGAGGCACAGCCGGACCATTCCCAAAGAGCCTTGGAAGCGGCGGCCCAAGGGAAGTCTCTCGGCGAAGCAGAGCGCGAAGAAACCAACCAAAAAGCTAAGCTGGCTCGAGAAAATGGTTCGGACAAAGACGGAAAAGAAGGTGAAGCGAGCGGCGAAAATAAAGAAAATAAACAGAACGGAGACGATTACGACGACGAAGACGATGATGCTGAAAACAGTTTATCGCTTGCGGCCATGGAAGCTGAACTCAAGCCTCAGATCATGGAAACGTTCGATAAAGTTGCCGTCGAGTACAAAAAGTTCCGTCGGTTACAGGATATCCAGATCGCGAATGTTCTCGATAGTGATGATCTAAGTACTAGCCAGCAGCGCCGGTACAAGAAGCTGCGAACCGATATCGTCGAGGAAGTGAAAAGCCTGCGCTTCAATAATGCGCGGATCGAGCAGCTTGTCGATCAACTTTATGGGATCAATAGACGGCTCATTCGCCTTGAGGGCCAGCTCATGCGTTTGGCCGATTCCCACGGCGTAAGACGCGACGATTTTCTTAAAGAATATATAGACAACGAGCTGGATCCTAACTGGGTGCGTCGCGTTGGCCGCTTGAGCCGACCCGGTTGGAAGCCGTTTTGTAAAACCGAGCGCAACGCAATCAAACAGATCCGTGCGGACATCGCAAATGTCAGCAAGGAGACGGGATTGCTGGTCAGCGATTACCGGCGCATCGTACATACGGTGCAAAAGGGCGAGCGAGAAGCACGTCAGGCTAAAAAGGAAATGGTCGAGGCCAATCTCAGGCTGGTTATTTCCATTGCCAAAAAATATACCAACCGAGGTCTGCAATTCCTCGATCTCATTCAGGAAGGCAATATCGGCCTCATGAAAGCGGTGGACAAATTCGAATACCGCCGCGGCTATAAATTTTCGACCTATGCGACGTGGTGGATACGGCAGGCGATTACGCGGTCTATCGCCGATCAGGCGCGCACCATTCGCATACCGGTTCATATGATCGAAACGATCAACAAACTGGTACGCACGTCGCGTCAAATGTTGCACGAGATCGGCCGCGAGCCGGTACCCGAAGAGCTGGCCGAAAAACTCGCCATGCCTTTGGAAAAGGTGCGCAAAGTTTTGAAGATCGCAAAGGAACCGATTTCACTCGAAACGCCGATCGGCGACGAAGAAGACAGCCATTTGGGCGACTTTATTGAAGACAAGAATGCCATCTTGCCGATCGATGCGGCCATTCAATCAAATCTGCGCGAGACCACGACGCGTGTTCTGGCCAGCCTGACGCCGCGCGAAGAGCGGGTGCTGCGCATGCGTTTCGGCATCGGCATGAACACCGATCATACCCTGGAGGAAGTCGGCCAACAATTTTCGGTGACCCGCGAACGCATTCGCCAGATCGAGGCCAAGGCGCTCAGGAAGCTCAAACATCCAAGCCGGAGCCGCAAGCTTAGAAGCTTTTTGGATAACTAAGCGTCCCAACACATTGCACTACGCTCGCCCATCGATTCGCACTTCTAAAGCATTTCCAAGATTAATTGACTCATGAAAATGCTCTAGATTCCTAGTTTGGTCGCGTTTTCGGACGGAAAACCGGGTCCACTTTTCCTGAAAACGCTCTAGCCTTTCTCATACTACGACCCTTCATGATTGCCTGATCGCCAAATTTTTGACGTACCAGATCGATCGCCCTTTCCGATTCTGTCTGTCGTGTATCGGCGACA
>SMXP01000081.1 GCA_004356335.1 Alphaproteobacteria bacterium
CCGGACAGGAGCTTGGCCGCAAGCCGACCGCCGGCCCGTTCCATATCGTTGGCCGCCAATTTCGACGGATCGCCCACCCCACAAATCAAAATGCGTGACAGGGACGTCCCGGCGGGCGCAATCAATTCTATAAGCTGGCCGGTCTTGGCCTTGAATTTTTCACTCTTGATGGCGCGCGCCACAGCGCCTTTGGTTCGTTTGTCGAGCTGCGCCAACATCCCCTCTATTTTGGCCCCTTGTGGCAGCAAGACGGCGACAGCGCCGGATTTCGGCAGGGCGGATTGGGTAAAAGTGACGTGCATGTTAACTTCCTGCGTTTGACGGGCCATGGTCGGCATTGTGAGGTTTAGAGCGATTTCCGCGAGATATCGGGCCGCCGCGATCAAGGATCGTCAGATTTATCCTATTTTCCGCGGTTTACAAAGGAAAAGCGACCAGGCAAGCTTTCAGCGTTTCGGACCCATTGAACGGTCCCGACCGATGGACCGCCTATCAGCAATTGGAATCTCGCGCCAACTGGCGAAAACGAAGAGCAAACGCGATTCCAAAGGATAAGCAATAAACCATGAGCGTATTTTTTAGATACATTCTGCGGCAGGTTGTTGGGCCGTTGCTCATGTTCACGCTGGTCCTCTCGATTATTGTGTGGCTCACCCAATCTCTTCAAATGCTCGACCTAATCGTCAATCGGGGCCAGTCCGCCGGCACTTTTTTGCTTCTCACCATTTATGTCCTGCCGAGTCTGCTCGCGATCATCGTGCCGTTTGGGGCATTCTGCGCCACCCTTTATGCTTTGAACCGCTTATCAAACGATAGCGAATTGATCGTCATGTGGTCCGCCGGTCTCGGCACATGGACCGTTGCCAAGCCCCTCTTGTTCATTGGTGCCGTCACGACGGTCGCAACTCTTCTATTAAACCTCTATCTCATGCCGGCAGGCTATCGTGCTCTAAAAGATAAGGTTTATGATATTCGAACGGACATTGCCACGACGCTGATTCGCGATGGTGCCTTCACCAATCCCCAAGAAGGATTGACGGTCTATAACAGAGAGACAACGCGGAACGGCGAGTTGCATGCGTTACTCGTGCACGACAATCGTGACCGCGAACAACCCACTACCTACATGGCGAAGCTGGGACAGTTCGTCCAAACGCCGGAAGGTCCACAGCTAATAATGCTCAATGGGAACATTCAACAGGTTAACGCCGATGGTGGAATCTCGATCCTGTATTTTGAAAGATACGCGCTCGATCTGGCCCAATACATGACACCGCAAACGACCCTGCTGCGCGAACTGAGCGAACGTTATTTGCATGAATTACTGCGGCCGGATCTGTCGCAGCCATGGGAGCGCGCCAATATTGGCCGCCTGCTTGCCGAAGGGCACAACAGGTTGACATCGCCGCTCTATAGTATCGTTTTTGTCATGATCGCTTTATGCGGCGTCTCTTTGGGCAGTTTCAATCGCCGAGGCAGCGGTTGGCGCATAGCTGCAGCATTGGGTCTGGGCTTGCTTGCCCGTTTGATAGGTTTTGCTTTGCAAAGCATTTCGGCCAGCACAACATCGCTGATCGCCCTTCAATACCTCGCGCCGCTTTTAGCGATCGCCGCATGTTCGTATCTTCTGTTCCGCAGAGACTTTTCGCCGGACTGGATTAAGAAAATTCGTTTAACCAATCCGTTTTCACCAGCGGCGCCGTCGCCATGAATGTTTCTTGGACACTTTACCGCTATTTATCACTGCAATTTCTAATCAGTGTCGGGACAATCCTCGGCATTCTTCTGGCGTTTGTGTATCTTCTAGATATCGTCGAAATGTTACGGCAGTTCTCCGGCAGAGCCGAGGTGTCTTTCTCCAGGATTGCGCTATTGGGCTTGCTCAAATTGCCGTATATGGCCGAGCAAATGCTTCCTTTCGCTTTTCTTTTTGGCGCCATGCTCGCTTTTACCAAGCTAACCAGAAACCATGAATTGGTTGTGGTTCGGGCCTCCGGTGTATCCGTTTGGCAGTTTCTGCTGCCCGGATTGGTGGTCGCCTTGGTGACGGGAATTTTCACAATCACCGTATACAACACTGTGTCTGCAACCTTTTACCAGGAATTCGAAAACCTCCATGCAAACTCTCTGCAAAGCAAGTCGCGTCTTCTCCAGGTTTCCAGGCAAGGGCTTTGGCTGCGACAAGGCGATCGAAACGAACAATCCGTGATTCACGCATTGGGGATTAAGGATCGCGGCCGCACGTTAGAGCACGTTATCATCTTTCTCTATGAAGGCGGCGATAATTGGGTAGGTCGCATCGATGCCCAATCCGCCATACTCGAACCGGGGTATTGGGACATCAAGAATGCACAAATCACCGAGGCCGGGTTGCCTACGGTATTTCGTCAGAACTACCGACTCGAGACCAGTTTGACCGTTGATCAGATCCAAGACAGTTTTGCTTCACCCGATACGATGTCGTTTTGGGACCTACCACATTTCATCGAAGTAGCTGAAGCAGCTGGATTTTCCGCGTTGCGTCATAGGCTTCACTGGCATACAGTGTTATCGACACCGTTCTTGCTTTGCGCCATGGTGCTGATCGCCGCAACATTTTCGTTGCGTTTGACGAGATTAGGGGGCATTGGCCGATTGGTAGTGGCTGGGGTCATTACGGGATTTATTCTTTATTTCATTTCCGACCTCGCATCCGCTCTCGGCATGTCTGGCAATTTGCCGGTCACCTTAGCCGCCTGGTCGCCGACCTTTGTAGCTTTGCTACTGGGACTTGCGACTCTGTTTTACTTAGAGGATGGCTGAGGGGATGAGGGCAACAAAACCGGGCAACGTGCTCGCCGTGCGTTTGTTCATTCTCTCTCTCGTTATGGCGTTAACGAGTGCGATGGACGTGCCGACGGTTTTGGCTCAGCAGGAAACGCTGCAAGTGCCACTCAACACCGATAATGGCGACCCCTTGTCCGAAGGAGCCGTTCTACTCCAAGCCGATAGCGTCACTTACGACCCCAATGAAGACATTGTCTATGCATCGGGCAATGTTGAGATCGCTTACGATGGACGAGTCGTCTTTGCCGATAACCTGACCTACAATCAGCAGACGGATGAAGTTTTTGCGGCTGGTAATGTGAGTGTCCTCGAACCGAACGGCAACGTCTTTTTCGCCGACAGCGTGAAACTCAGAGACAAGATGCGCGAAGGCGTGATTGAGAGTTTCAGCGCGCTACTCGAACAAAATGCAAGACTCGCAGCCGACCGCGGCTTGAGACGCGACGGCAATGTTAATGAGCTCACTCGCGCAACTTATAGCGCCTGCAATGTTTGCGATAGCGAAGGCAACGACAAGACGCCTCTTTGGCAAATCAAAGCATTTCGCGTCATTCAAAATCAAGAAACCCTTACGATTACGTATCGCGACGTTTATTTCGAATTTCTGGGCGTTCCGGTCTTTTACCTGCCTTATTTCAGCCACCCGGATCCTTCGGTCAAGCGCAAGTCGGGTTTCCTCGCACCGACAATGGGCGATTCGGACCGATTGGGGTTTTTCGCAGAGGTGCCCTATTACTTTGCCCTGTCACCGAGCTACGACTTAACGCTTAGCCCAATGTATACAGGGGAAGACGGTCTTTTGGTTAAAGCGGATTGGCGGCAACGCATACGCCAAGGCGCGTACGACCTTTCGGGAAGTCTCATATATGCCGATGAAAGAGATGCGAACAATTTTATAGGCGCAAAGGAATTGAATGGCCACGTGTTCGGGCAAGGCTCGTTCGCGATTAACAATGTCTGGTTGTGGGGCTTTCAAGTTGAAGCCGCGACCAATGATACCTACCTGCGACGCTACAATATCTCTAACGAAGTTGATCTGGAAAGCACCCTTTATGCACTCGGCATAAAGGGCCGAAACTATCTTGATGCGCGCGCTTATCGGTTTCAAGGCTTAAGAATCACCGACAGTCAAGGCGAAACGCCGCTCGTACTGCCTCTCGTGCGCGGTCATTATGTTATTGAGAATTCCCAACTGGGCCGATTCAATTTGGATGTGAACGCCTTGGTGATCCAACGCACAGATGGCGTCGATTCGCGACGGATTTCTTTTTCTGGAGATTGGAAACGCGGGTTTACCACGCGCAACGGTCAGGTAATTACACCTTTTGCCAATGTTCGTATGGACGTCTATAGCGTCAATGACATGAATCCCGATGGCCTTCCTCATCTGCCTGACAACAGCGATGTCATATATCGCGCTTTGCCGACTGCCGGGCTTGAATGGCGCTGGCCCTTCGTGCGCACCACTAAATCCGTTCGATTCGTTATCGAACCCATCGTACAGGTGGTTGTCAGCAGCAATGGCGGTAATCCCGAACAATTGCCGAATGAGGACAGCCAAACTTTCGATTTTGATACGACCAATCTTTTTAGGCCGAACAAGTCGCCCGGTTTGGATTTGTGGGAAAATGGCCAGCGCTTAAATGTCGGTGTGAAATTGGGCGCATATTGGGGCGGCGGTAAAAAAGCGCAATTCATGTTCGGACGCAGCTTCAGAACGAACGACCATTCTCCGTTTGGCCCAGAAACAAGCCTGAACGATGAAACATCCGATTACGTCGGAAGCCTTACCCTAGCCCCCAGCAAGCATTTTACGTTGACCCACCGGTTTCGATTGGACGGTGAAACGCAGACCGTCAGACGAAACGAGGTGGATGCCATCGTGAATTATGGACCGGTGTCCGCGAGAGCCCGATATATCAAGTCCGACCGGTTGAGCGAAATAACGGGCATCCCCGCGCGGGAAGAATTGACATTGAACGGCACTATCAAATTACACAAGAATTGGCGCGTGCGGGCCGGCACAGTGCGCGACCTCGAAATAAACGACACACGCCAAAGCTCTATCGGGCTGATTTATGAGGATGAATGTACCATTTTTACGATTGCTCTGAATCGGCGTTTCTTTAACGATCGCGATATCAAGCCCGATGATTCCATCATATTTAACTTGATCCTCAAGACCCTGAACTGACCCCGATGAGCCCGGCTTGCCACCATATTTCTTACTGTTGATCGAAAACCGATTTTGAGTATTCTCTGACATGGACCCGGACTCGCTTCCAACCGCGATTTGCCGTCAGTCGCCCTGGAGCATTTTCGAGCGAAGTGGACACCGGTCCGCGTTAAAAAATGCGACCAAACAAGGACTTAGAGCGTTTTCGCGATTCTGTTAAGTTCGGAAACGCCCTAGAAAATGGGGCGGCAGCGTGCATTGATGGATTGCGACGGCTGGACCCCTTAAGGTCATTAATGCTGCTTCGAATTGGATCTTCTAAATAGCTAGGGTATCATCGTGTTAAACGCGCCCGTGTCAAAAAACCCTCTGTCGCTCCTGGGGCGCCGTCGGCGCGATAAAGCGGCCGTTGTCCTTGTGGGCTGCATTGGTTTGGTTCTGTTGTTGGGCGTCAATGATCGGGCGCAGGCACAGATCTCACAATCCATAGCCGCCATCGTGAACGACGATGTCATCTCGAGTTACGATGTCCAACAAAGAACACGCCTGGTGATGTCTTCCTCAGGGGTTGACTCTACACCACAGGTCGTGGACAGGATTCAAGCTCAGGTTCTCCGTTCACTGATTGACGAAAAACTGCAGACTCAGGAAGCTGCGGAATATGAGGTCGAGGTCACCGAAGAAGAAGTAGCCTCTGCTATTGAGCGACTTGGCCGGCAAAACAACATCTCTTCGTCGGATATAGAGAGCTCGCTGAAAAAGGCCGGTATTACTTTTGATACTTTGCGCGGGCAGATTCTGGCGGAAATCGCCTGGGGCAAACTTGTCACCGGCCTGCTATCTTCCCGGGTCAGCGTTACAAGCGACGAGGTGAATTACGTGCTCCAGCAATTGACCTCAAACTCCGACAAGCCTCAATATTTGGTTTCCGAAGTGTTTCTGACCATCGATTCACAAGAACAGGAACAAGAAGTATTGCAAGGTGGATTGCAGTTAATCAAGCAAATGCGACAAGGGGTGCCGTTCCAGGCCGTCGCCCAACAATTCAGCAGCTCGCCCTCTTCGGCACAGGGTGGTGATATTGGTTGGGTGCAAGACGGAGAATTATCGGCTGAACTGAACGAAACCCTGCGCCGCATGCAACCCGGTCAGATTTCCTCGCCCATTCGAACGCGAGGTGGCTACATTATTTTGGCATTACGGGATCGGCGGTTCCTTGGCGGTCCGGATCCCATGGCCAGTACTGTTGATCTTTCGCAAATTGTCGTGCCCCTGCCCAAATCTGCCGATGCCAAGACGATTGAAAAATTGCAGGACGAGGCCGAGTCGATTTATAAAGCGCTTGAAGGCTGTTCGAATCTGGACAAAGCAACCAAAAGCGTCGAGAGCGCCGTCGTTTCCGAACTCGGCCGCCTCAAAATTTCTCAAATTTCCGCTCGCTTTCAGCCGGTCGCCGCCGGATTACGGGTCGGGGAAGCGAGCGAGCCCATTCGAACGGAAACCGGTTTTCATATTCTGATTGTCTGCGATCGGGAGGATGCCGGGGAAGCGCCCGCATTGCCGTCCCGTGTGCAGATTGAAGACCGATTATTCGACCAACAGCTTTCCACATTGGCCCGACGGTATTTGAGGGATCTGCGACGCGATTCCACCATCGAGTTGCGATAGGCTGCCATGGCTTTCAGTGAATTGCCTCCCTTGGTGCTGACCATGGGAGAGCCTGCCGGGGTCGGTCCGGAGCTGGCACTTAAGGCGTGGTGCGCACGGCAACACGAAGCCGTGCCGCCTTTCGTTTACGTAGGAGATGCCACGCAATTGCGGGCTACGGCTTCACAAGTAAACATCGACGCCGCGATTCATGTGGTGACAGAATTTTCCGCCGTCAGCGAGATCTTTGGCAAAGCCATGCCGGTCTTCCAATGCGCCCTGCCAAAGCCCGTGCGGCCAGGTGTGCCGGACATGGATAATTCAGCTCGTGTTGTCGAGGCCATCGCTCAGGCCCTGCGTCTCATCCGCGAAGACAAAGCCTCCGGGCTTGTAACCAACCCCATTCACAAAAAATCTATGTGGCAAGTGGGATTTTCGTTCCCCGGTCACACTGAATATTTAGCCGCCGCAGCCCAGCGGATATGGGGTCGCCCGGCTAAAGTGGCGATGATGCTTGTGGTGCCGGGCTTGCGCGTCGTGCCCGTCACAAGACATATCCCATTGAAAGACGTGCCAAGATTGCTCGACACCGAGACGATTGTGGCAACCGGACTCATTGTTGCCCGCGGACTAGCTAAGGATTTCGCAATCGATAATCCGCGGTTAGCCATTGCGGCGCTCAACCCTCATGGCGGGGAAGACGGCGAATTGGGCGACGAGGAAAGCCGTGTGATTAAACCGGCCGTCGATGCCTTGCGCGCTGAAGGAATTCTCGTAACAGGTCCGACCGCGGCCGACACCCTATTTCATGAAGACAGCCGGCAGAATGTCGACGCCATCTTGTGCATGTATCACGATCAAGCGCTGATACCGCTCAAAACCCTAAATTTTTACGAGGGCGTCAATGTCACTCTTGGATTGCCATTCGTGCGCACCTCACCGGATCATGGAACAGCCTTCGATATCGCCGGGCAAGGAACGGTGAAAAGCGGCAGTTTGATTTCCGCCCTCAAGATGGCGGCCACGATTGCCCAAGAGCGAGCGAAAAGTGGCCCCTAACGTGCCCTCCCAATCTCTGCCGCCGCTACGCGAGGTGATTGCCAAATATGGGCTTGGTGCCTCTAAAGCACTTGGCCAACATTTTCTGTTGGATCGCAACATCACCGATAAGATCGCCCGCGCACCTGGCCAAATTAGCAAAAGTATCGTGCTGGAGATCGGACCGGGGCCTGGCGGTCTAACGCGATCCTTGCTTACCCTTGGCGCCAAACACGTCATTACTATTGAGCGTGACGCCCGGTTTTTGCCTGCGTTGGAAGATCTATCTCACGTGTTTCCCGATCGTCTTACCGTGGTGCACGCGAACGCCCTTAAGGTCGACGAACAAAAGCTGCTGCCGAAAGAGGGCATCGTCCACGTGGTTGCCAACCTTCCCTATAATGCCGCCTCCCCTATCCTGGTTAAATGGCTTCGGGTCAATCCCTGGCCGCCTTGGTACCACAGCCTAACTTTGATGTTCCAAAAAGAGGTCGCCGATCGGATTGTAGCGCCACCGGGAACAAGGACCTTTGGTCGCCTGTCGGTCCTCGCCCAATGGCGATGCCAGGTAAAATTGCTGTTCGATGTCCCGGCCCGAGCTTTCACGCCGCCGCCTAAAGTCGTGTCGTCAGTGGTTCGAATTACGCCGCAAAAGCAACCTTTCCCCGGTACTGAAATCGGCCCCGCCCTGGAGCAGATTACCCGAGCGGCCTTCGGGCAAAGAAGAAAAATGCTGCGGACCAGTCTTCGACAAGTGGTCAACGATGCTGAAACGTTTCTTAAAGAGGCCGAAATTGATCCGACAAAAAGAGCCGAGCAATTGAGCATTCCGCAATTTGTTAGATTGGCCGAGATCTTTTTGGCCCGGTAACGCCCCCACCGGCTGGTCGACACAGCGACCCTTAGAGCTTACGATCCCACCAGATTCTTGACAAAGTCCGCCAGGCCAATTTGACGATCCTTGCGGGCGCGTTCCGCCGCCAAGATCGATTTGAGGGTGTACTCGGATTGGTCGATATCATCATTGATAATGACGTAATCATATTCAGGCCAATGACTGATTTCATCGGCCGCCTTGGCCATACGTTGCACCACTACGTCGGGTGGATCCTCAGCACGGTGGGTTAATCGATTTTGAAGTTCAGCCCAATTGGGCGGCAATATGAATACTTTAACCAAATCGCCAGACGCCGTCCTAGTAAGCTGCTGTGCGCCCTGCCAGTCGATGTCAAACAGAATATCCTTACCGCTCTCAAGCGCTTCCTCGACCGGCTTTCGGAGCGTGCCATAGCGATAGCCAAAGACAATTGCATGCTCCAGGAAATCGCCTTGACGCGCCATACGTTCAAACGCGTCGTCCGACACGAACAGATAGTCTTTGCCATCTTGTTCGCTTTGACGAGGCGGTCGCGTCGTGACGGATACGGAAATCTCTATATCATCATCGGCGTTCAACAAGCGATGAGACAGGGTGGTCTTTCCCGCGCCGCTGGGTGATGACAGCACGAGCATCAGCCCACGATGTATGATATCAACTGTGCTCAAGCCTCTCGTCCCGGTTACTCGATGTTTTGAACCTGCTCGCGCACCCGGTCGATGACCGCCTTCAGCTCCAATCCGATGCGCGTCAGTTCCACGTCGGTAGATTTAGAACACAATGTGTTGGCTTCACGGTTGAATTCTTGCATCAAGAAATCGAACGAGCGGCCTACGGGTTCACTTTTTTTCATCAGTTCGCGCGCGGCTTTGGCATGGGCTTGCAATCGATCAATCTCTTCGCGAATGTCGGCCTTGACCATCAAAATCGCCACTTCCTGCGCCAACCGCTCTTCGGGAAGAGCAGGGGA
>SMXP01000082.1 GCA_004356335.1 Alphaproteobacteria bacterium
GAAGCTCTGTAATGGGATCCGCGCCTTAATACGCCGCATCTCTTGTTGGAGGACTTTGGCTTCTTCTTTGCCGAGTCCGCCGCCACCATATTCTTTCGACCAAGCCGGCACCGTCCATCCACGGGCGGCCATACGTTCGAACCAATCACGCTGATCGTCGGACTTGAAGGAGGCTTGACGCCCACCCCAATAAATATCTGAATCGTCTTCGATGGGTTTGCGCATGGATTGAGGACAATTTTCCGCCAACCATTGGCGCACTTCATGCCCAAAGTCTTCGAGCCCTGCCACCATGGTCTCCCTTCCTAAATGGTCGCCCCACCGTCCATGACCAGTGTTTCCCCCGTGGTAAAGGCAGCCGCATCAGAGACAAGATAAATAACGCCGCCAACCATATCGATAGGTTGCCCCAGCCGAGAAATGGGAAACGTCTTGAGCAGTGCCTCGAGCTTTTGCTTGTCGGATGTCAGCGCCGCGCTCAATTTCGTTTCGATCAGGCCGGGCAGGATCGCATTGACCCGAATATTGTCCTTGCCGTATTCGCGGGCAAAAGCCTTCGTCATATTCACCATGGCTGCCTTGGTGATCGAGTAAATGCCTTGATAGGGGCCGGGATGCAATGCGTTAATCGAGGCGACGTTCAGGATCGTGCCGCCGCCACTTTGTTTCATTCGGTGAACCGCTTTGGCACTCATGAAAAATGGCCCGCGCAAATTGACTTCAACGGTCTTATCGAATGCCGCCACCTCCGTGTCGGCAATGGGCCCAAAGTAAGGGCTCGCCGCCGCACAATTAATCAGGATATCCAATCTCCCGAAGTCCCGGTCGATAGTGTCGAATAGATTGTCAATATCTTCCATAGTGCCGGCATGGCATTTCAAAGCCGTCGCTTGCCCCCCGTCGGCGCGTATCCCTTGAGCCACCTGCTCGCAGGCCTCCAGCTTGCGGCTGGTCACGATGACGTGGGCGCCGAAAGCGGCCAACCCCTCCGCGATGGCTTGGCCAATTCCACGGCTCGCCCCACTGACCAGGGCAATTTTGCCGGTTAAGTCAAACAGTTCATTTCGCAGCATATGAAGAGCTTCCATTCCATGGTGGGTACACTTTATGTATGAACGGGCAAGCGACAGAGTCCGTGACGTCAATCTCGCTCGGGCCGGCAAATAGAGTGTTTCCAGGCGTGAAGACCGTCCTTGCCAAGGTCAATCGATCCGGTGGATCGATTGAAGGGATGAACGGACCCGGTTTTCCTGAATGCGCTCTAATCCCATCGCGCCCGTCTTCGTTACAAAAAGCCCTGGATTTCCGGGTCTTTTTACTTTCTTATCGGTCATAACCCCCGCTTGGTCTAACGTGGGCCTGTGTCCACTTCGCGCGAAAATGCTCTAATTGGACCGGGGATGCAAAGCAAATATCATGGGCCTCGGTTGGAGGGCACAAATCGAGCCATTCTTGCCGTCCGCGGTGCAGGAAAGTAGATAACAACACGGGTGGGTATTGTTACATGACCGACATCATGTCCCTCCTTGAGGCACACGCCGAGCGGTTTGGTGACAAGCCGGCGCTGTGCAATGGCCCCACGGGCAATACCGAGTCGATTTCCTATCGGCAATTATGGCACGATGTTCAGCGCCTAGCCGGTCACCTTATGGATCAAGGTGTGGTACCGGGAGATAGAGTGGCCATCCTTTCCGAGTCGCGCGCCGAATGGGGCGTCTGTTTTTTCGCCATACTCCACGCCGGCGCCATCGTTGTGCCCATGGACGCGAAGATGAGTCAAACCGAGTTCGAGTCCATCATTCGCGATTCCTCGCCAAAGGCGCTTTTCATTTCAAAGGACTTTCTCGACATTGCCGCCCCGCTTCGATCGAACGACTCGTCTATAGAACACGTCTTTGTTATGGACAAAGACTATCACGGAAACGACTTTCCCTCGATCCATCAAATCCAATCGACCACGCCCCTGCCCGATAGGACACCGGAACCCGATGAACTAGCCGTCATTTTTTACACTTCCGGCACCATGGGAAGCTCAAAGGGTGTCATGATTACCTTCGGCAATTTAAACTTCCAAATGGACAGTTTGGGTGACATTGTCGCCTTTACCCACAAAGATCGCTTTCTATCCATCTTGCCGCTCAGTCATGTATTGGAACTCACGGGCGGCCTTCTTTATCTCTTGAGCCTTGGCACCACCATCATATATGCGCGCACGATCCTTCCTCAGGAGCTTTTAAAATTGATGCAGGAACGCAAGGTGACCGCCATGGTCGCGGTGCCGATGTTCTTTCAAGTGCTAAAGAACAAAATCGAAAGCGAAATGCGAAGCAAAGGCAAACTGGCGCAGGTTTGGTTCGATACATCCATAAAACTGGCTCAATCAATTCAATCCGAAAAAATACGCCGGCTTATGTTTGTACCGATATTGCGCAAGTTTGGCGGCAAATTGCGTATCATTTTATCGGGTGGCGCGCCGCTGGATCCTCAAGTGGAACAATTCTTCAATCTGATCGGCATTAATTTGCTTCAGGGATACGGTTTGACCGAGACAAGCCCCACCATCTCGGTCAATGTTCCCCATGCTCAACGGGGTGGTTCCGTCGGCAAGCCGCTTAAAGGGGTGGAAGTGCGTATCGATGCCAAAGATGGTGAGCTGGAAGGAGAAATTCTCACGCGGGGGCCTCACGTAATGAAGGGCTATTACAAACTCGACAATTTGACGAAAACGACGGTGGACGAAGAAGGCTGGCTGCGGACGGGCGATTTGGGGCATCTCGATGAGGACGGCTATCTCTATATCACGGGTCGTGCCAAGAACTTGATTGTGTTGAGTAACGGTCTGAAAGTGCAGCCTGAAGAGGTTGAAGAAGTCTTGTTGCGCGCCTCGACCATCCAAGAAGTCTGCGTCTGTGCGCCTGCGCAGAATACCGCCCGCGCCCAGCGAACGTCTGAGATTTGTGCCGTCGTAACACCGACGGAATCACTTCTCGAATTGGCCGAATTCAATTTGGAGAAACTAAGATTAGCCGTTGAAACGGAAATCGCCCAGCTTGCGCAAAGCCTGGCACCGCACAAGCGGCCCAAGCGCGTTCTCATTTATGACGGCGAGTTGCCTAAAACCACGACGAAAAAAGTCAAACGACTTATCATACATGAATGGCTGGATAACGGAGAAACCAACAAGAACAATTCCGATGCCACCGAGGCCGTTGCCGGCGATCGCGAGCCCGCACCTGCCAAAACACAAACGACAAATCCTGATTTGGCCGATGGATGACGGCGAACACCGCAATCAATAAGATCTCATCACAAGAAACTCAGACTCCTTGAGAAAAGTGCAACCCGGGGCTATGCCGATTCCATGCTTGTAGATTTCGAAACCTGCACCGACCAGGCCACTTTTGAGGCCGATGTCTGTATCATCGGCGCCGGTGCGGCCGGCATTACCCTGTCACGCGATTTGATTGGGGCCGGATTCCGGGTGTGTCTACTGGAAAGCGGCGGTCTTGATTTTGAGTCTTCAACACAGGATTTGGCGCAGGGCCAATCGATTGGCTTTCCTTATTATCAACCCGGCGATTCACGACTGCGCTTTTTCGGCGGGACAACGTCCATTTGGGGCGGCCGATGTGCCCAGCTCAATGAATGTGATTTCGAACGACGGCCATGGGTCCCCCATAGTGGCTGGCCCTATGGCAAAGACACGCTGGCCCCTTATTACCGACGCGCCCAGCACGAATTGGAACTGGAAGAGTTCGAGGGTGGCGAAGAGACGTGGGACTTACACGGCCTTCAAGCCCCACCTTTCGACCGGGATCTTTTGCGCACATCGTTTTGGCAGTTTGACTTGGTGGCGGACCGATTTGCCCATCGCCGGTGCCGCGATCTTATGGATTCTCCCAACGTCACCATTCTGCTGCACGCCAATGTGATCGATATTCAAGCCAATGGGGACGGCACCGCCATAGATAAGCTCCACATTGCCAATCTACGGGGCGGACGGGGCGAGGCTCGGGCAAAGATTTACGTACTCGCCGCCGGTGGCCTGGAAAATCCGCGGCTGCTGTTAGCCTCGCGCAGCATCCAATCCACTGGTTTGGGAAATCAGAATGATCTTGTCGGCCGCTTTTTTATGGAACACCCGCACGCCCGTGGCGGTCACATTGTTTCGCAGCATTTCTGGCAACTCCTCAAGATGCTGCCCCGCTCCTATCAGTATAAAGGGCATCGCTATGCGGCCCTTGCCCGCGCTTCCGAAACTCTGCAGCAACGCGAAGGCATTCTCAACTCGTCCTTTACGATTTCGGTTCGTCAACCTCCCAACGAACAAATGGCGACATTAAAGAATGCTTATCTGACTCTTAAAGAAGAACTGGAGCCTAACCGGCTGGGCCGCGCACTGTGGCACATCAACAGACGATTTCTCCTGTGGGCACGCGAGGGCATTGGTCCGGCCCTCGGATGGTTTCGGTTGAAGACCAGTCGTGACGGCCTTTACACCGTGGTGCGTGGCGAACAAGCGCCCAATCCCGACAGCCGCGTGACACTCACATCGGAAAAAGATGCATTGGGCGTGCCTCGTCTCGCACTCGACTGGCGCTTCAGTGACATCGACAAGCATACGGTGCGCGTATTGATGTCGGCCTTAGATAAAGAAATTCGGCGTTTGGGGCTTGGACATGTCACACCAAGCCCGTGGCTCCAAGAGGAAGACGCCCCCTGGCAGATCGATCCTCTTATCAGCAATCACCCGATCGGCGGATTTCACCATATGGGCACGACGCGCATGTCGGCAAGCCCGAGCGAGGGTGTGGTTGACGCCGATTGCCGAGTACACGGCCTTGGAAATTTGTTCGTGGCGGGAAGTTCCGTCTTTCCCACAAGCGGGTGGGCCAATCCGACGCTGACCTTAATAGCGCTAACGCTCAAATTGGCGGATCATATCAAGGCCACGCACGAGCCTAGGGGGGTGAGGTGAGCGATCAAAAATGTATCGTTGCCCGGACACCATATCTGAACGGGTCCGGCAAATTGGCAACGACACCGTTGACAAATTTGGCTGACGAAACGGATTCGGTCGCGCTCGCCCCTTCTCTAAAAACGGTCGTGTTGACCAGGTCCGGATCAATATAGGCGGACTTTATCGTGTCATTGTCCAAAACATTATCGGCAAAGGCCAAAATATTCCAATGCTTGGATTTGAGACCGATTCTAATGTTGACTTCAAAGTAAGAGTCCAATTGCACGATATTATCGGCGGATAAAAATCTTTTGCCTTGATAGCGACCATCGCCTTCGACAAACCAATCGATGTCGCCCCATATGAACGGAGCGGTATAATTTGCCAATCCGACAAAAGCGTGCTTTGGCGCGCCTTCCAATTTATTTCCCGATCGGTCGACCAGACATTGATAGGTCACGGGAATTGTCGATAAGCCAACCACTTCATCGCAACCCGATGCCGCAATCGTATTGGGATTGCTCGTCAACCCGGAAAGATCGTCATATTCTGCATCGAGAAATGTGTAATAGCCGCTAAACGACCAATGTTCGTCGGGCTGCCATCTTACGTCCAGCTCAATACCAAAAACCGAGGCTTCGGCATCGTTGGTATAGACTTGGCTCAGCACACCCCCGATCACTTCGGTTGTGGTCGCCTGTTTCTCCGCAAAGTCTTGATAAAAAAGCGTGCCGTTCAAATTCAACGTGTTGTCGAACCAGCTTGTCTTGGCACCAAGTTCGTAGACATGCATTTTCTCGGTGCCAAATTCCGTTTCATCCGGCAAGCCGTTGCCATTGGGATCGAGCCCCACGGACCGAAGGCCCAATGTGCTGAAGCCGCCGGGTTTCTTGGCCAATGCATAAGACGCGTATATCAGCGTATGGTCGGACGGACGCCATTCCAACGCGACTTTTGGCGTTACGAAGTCATCGGTTCTCTTAAACGATTCCAAGGTAAAGCCGTCAGGCGCGCCGGGCCCAGGCACCAGCGCATCAGGCGTAAAATCAAGCGGCACGGCCAAGGCGGCGCACGATTGGTTTGGCCCACACAGGGTGAAATCCCCCATGGTTGTGCCCGCCGTCGGGGTTGGGCCGGACAGTTTATGGGTTTCACGCACATAGCGTGCCTCTGCCGAAATGGTCCAATCACCAAAGCTTTGCGGTAGCCAATTCAGCTCATTGAGATCAAGCTCAAGCCATCCGTAAGCGGACCAATGATCCGTCTTTCGCTCGATCGGCCGCGCCGGCTGGGCGGCAAAAAAATCATCGACGAATTCGAAAACCGGCACGCTGGTAAAGCCCGGGCAGTCACCGAAATCGCATCGCACGCCCTGGCCGATGAGGGTGCCTCCCCTTTCCGTTTGATCAACATCCTCCGACCACCTTAATCCGCCCAAAGTCAATTGAACCGGATGGTCCCAATCGGATGCGAAACGCAGCTCTTGGCTGTACAGAATCGTCTCGTTTTCCATGGACAAGATTGAATGAATGGCCGTGCCGTCTGGTACGCCATTTGCGAATGAGCCTGTTGCGCGCTTGTCAAAATCGAAAAAGCTATCAACGTCGGCATCTGCGTAATGGGTTAATGAACGAATGGTGCCGATGCCTATATCCCAATCCG
This sequence comes from Alphaproteobacteria bacterium, assembly GCA_004356335.1. GTDB lineage: Bacteria > Pseudomonadota > Alphaproteobacteria > SMXP01 > SMXP01 > SMXP01. The sequence goes on from SMXP01000082.1 coordinate 6,623, forward strand.
CGATGAGCGACACGCGAAAGACTTTTCGTTCGCTTCCCGGATAGTCAGAGAACGCAGGCAACGTGCCACCGGTCTTGACGAAATTGGGGCTAAACCGGACTATCATTTCATCGGCGTCCGGTAATGTGCCAATGACGGACGGCAGCATTGTATCGGTAAAAAGCAATTGCCCGTTCCTAGGGTCAGGTCCTGCGGCGATGTCCAATCCCGGATTGACCGGCACAACGCTCTGAATACCAGGGGTGATCAGATCGTTGTCCGCCGCCGCCACAGCCGGCACCGACAATGTGCCGTTGACGTCAACCGGTGCCTGTGCTGATTGTTCGAACCTATCGTCGGCATATTCGATCCGTGCTTTGAAAGTAAGCGTGTTCGTGGGTTTGAATTTTGCCGTGATCGACGCAGCCCAACCGTGGCCGCCGCCCACGTCAACGCTGTTAACGGCGTTCTCCGTGAAGCCTTGCTCGTGCCAATAAGCGGTATCGATCCGAATCGCCAATAGATCTTTTATAACGGCACCGCTTGCGCTGAGCGCCCCTTCATAGCGGCCGTAATTGCCGGCATCACCGGCAACCTGCCAATTAAAATCGTCGGTAGGGTCCTTGGTAATATATTGGATTGCGCCATTGAAAGCGTTTGGACCGTAAAGCGTACCCTGCGGCCCCTTAATGATCTCGACCCGTTGAATGCCGATCAACCGTGGGCTGATCAACAAGGAACTTCCGGGAAAGCCGATGGCCTCGCTGGAAATGTCGATACCGTCGACAATCGTCGCCACGTTGGGCCCACCCTGTGTGGGGGATAGCCCGCGGATCACGATGCGCGAGTCGGTTTGCGAAGCGCCTTCGTCAAACTGTAAACTCGGCGAAAGATTCACGATATCTCTGATGTCATTGATGCTAAGCCGCTCAATTTGCTCCAGAGAAAGCACATCCACCGCGACAGGAATATCCTGACGCGTTCCCCCTCTCTTACCAATTTCGACCGAAATCCGATCGAGTCCGGCCCAGCCGGGAGCCGTAAAGGAAAAGAAGAGTGACGCCGCCATTAGCGTCGCAATTGAAATCGCAATGATCTTACGCCCAAAGCGAGAGATGAAGTTTCCCCCTCTTGATCCCACAGCCTTCAGTTGCAGCCTAGAGCACGTTCGCAAAAGATGGAATCACTAGAGCGTTTCCGAACTCAACAGACTCGCGAAAACGCTCTAAGTCCTTGTTTGGTCGCATTTTCTTAACGCGAACCGGTGTCCACTTCGCTCGAAAATGCTCTAACGTGCTCTAGGTCTTTGTTTTGTCGCGTTTTCGGACGGAAAACCGGGACCACCCCGGCCTTCGCCGGGGCGTGCTTTTCCCGAAAACCCTCTAGAAATGCATACGCCCGACAATCCTACCGCCGTAACTTACGATATGATCCTGACCAAGTTCGGCGCCCGATACGCCTAGAGACGTCGGGTTATTAACTTTCGGCACGAGATCGCTTCGAACTTCGCCCAATATCGACATTTCAAAACGCCCGAAATCGGCCTTGAACCCGATGGTCGCGCCGGCTCGATAGGAGTCGAACGTCTCCTTGACTTCCGTCTCCGTACTGAATGCAGCGGCACCTGGGCACGGATTCTCAAACAGTTTTGCGACGGCCGAACAATCTCGCGCGTCCATGTCGGTTTCCATGCGCACATAAGCAATGGTGCCGCCGGCCACGGCGCTCAGCGTATTTGTCAGCGCCACGTCCACAGCCAGCCCCGCCTCAACACCAACGAACCAGCTATCGACATCCTCATAAACGGTTACGTTGGACGTCCCTGTGGGATCTCCATGAGCGATCAAGGCCAAGTATTGTTGTTGCTGTCCGCCGCCGAATAAGGCCAAGGACGACGTAAATGTCACGCCATCGCTTACGCTGAAATCAGCCAGCCCGCGGAGGCCCGTATCCCAGTAATTGTAGTCGATCTCCAAGGAGCTCGCGATGTCCGGGCCCAAAAGAGAAACCGAGTCGGAACCGTCCACCGCGATCACGAGGTCAGCACATGCCGCGCACGGTTTAGATACCATCTCCACCGGTTCGCCGTTGAACGCCCCAAAATAGGTTATGAACACTTCGGCGCGGCTGGCATCGCCAACAATGGCATCCTCGAATTCGTATCCGCCTTTGACATTGAAGTAGGGTGCAAAGTCCCGATCGGTCATAAAGCTCACAAGCCGTCCGGACGACGTGCCGTCCGTGCCGTAAGACCAACCGGGAATCCCGACCAAGAGGGCGCCCGGCTCACCGCTAAAGTAAACATTTTTTGGTCCGCTGGGATTTCTAATGATCTCGGTGTCGCCATTGAGCGAAAATATCGGACCGAAATCGAGTTGTGCGCGGATTTCAAAAATATCGATGTCGTTGTCTCCCGGCATACCAAAGATGAAGATGTTCTCGACGCTGCCACTGGCTTGGATTTTGGTGTGCACGTAGTTTGCCGCAATGCGGAAATAATCGTTCAGATGCCAGTTCAAAGCGGCGGTATAAGATTCTTGACGGCCGCCATCAATTCTAAACTCATCCTCTAGATCGAGTTCGTCATATCGCACGGCAATCTGCCATGCACCCCATCCGCCGTCGGTTACCGGGTTCCTTACATGGGTCCGACCGAATACTCCCTTGCGCGCCGAATAATTGCGCTGTTCGCCGGTTAGATACCAGCTCACATCCGCGTAATAGCTGATAAATGTGGGATCGTCCAAGTCATCGATGTCGCCCGGAAAGTCAAGCTTGTCGCGACCGAATTCTGCCTGGAATGACACAGGACCCCACACGGCGGCTGCTTCGAGACCCCAGAAAATATCGTGGTCCGCCGGAACGACGCCTGTCGACAGGTAGGCCACCTCGGAAAAATGCGATTGCGGCCGGGCGTAATAGGTCGTCGTGGGCGAGCTCTTTGCATAATCGCGCCAGAACCAAGATGCACCCAAATGCAACAAACGATTGCCGCGATGGATGGGCGCCCATGTGGCGCGCGCCGCCAGCAACCATCCTTTTTCGGACGATGCCTGAGGATCGATTTTCTGACCGAACCCGCCGACACTCAGACTCCAATGATCTCCCGCCCAATCAACGCTCACACCGATGCGCCGGCCCATGCCCAAGCCTTTAATGTAAGACGCTTTTTCCATAAAGGTGCTGTGCGATAGGCTCTGCTGGTGCTCAAGCGAATTCAGCTGCTTGAATTGACCCAGCCTAACCACCGTACGCGAGCCAAAATCCCAAGCGACATACGCGTCGGTGATTGTTACATCATTGTCATCGCTTAAGTCTTCACCGGCTAACCCGCTCAGTGCAGCGAAAATCGCCGGGCTGCCGAAATCAAAAAACGCAAGGGTACCCAAACGCTGCAACTCGACCAATGGAATGCCCAAGGCGGCGAGCTTATCGAAATTATTGCGGGTCACGATATTGACCGGCATTTTCTGCTGACCGAATTCGAGCTCAATCACATAACGGGAATGATCGAATAGATTGCCTTCAATGCCGAAACGGCCGGATCGCACTTCGATGCCGTTATCGTCAAAATCGCCGAATGCCGGGTCGTGGTCTGGATTGAGATTGGCATAATCGATCATCAAGCGGCCCCGTGGTCTCAACGTGAAGGGCGCCTTACTGCTGGTGAATGTGGGAACCGGATCGTTATCCGACGATTGGCCGTTTCCGGCGGCGTTGCCATTGGAAGTATCAAGCTGAGCCAAAATAATCCGACGCTCGGAACTGTCAGCAGTCGCGCTGCTCTTGTCCCCGGCATCCGCCCAAGCAGCGCCCGCCAGCCCCATTACGGCCAAAGTGGAAACAAGAAGCCGCATTCGCCATGTGATCATGCCTAAAAATCCTTTAATAATAATAGGTTCGAAGCTCGGTCCCGACCTTATCCGTCATGAAGACAACCATGAAAATGAGTGCGCTCCCCCGATTCCCAGCGCCACGGACAATGGCACTTTTGCGGCGGTTGTTCCAGAGCCCATTCAGGAAAAGCATGCCCCGGCGAAGGTCGGGTGGGCACCGGTTGACCTAGGCCTTTAGGAACCCAACGACCGCTTCAGTCCACGCCTCAGGTTGCTCATCGACGATGTCGTGGGTGCCGCCTTCAAGTTCCACATAGGCGAAATCGGGTCTTATTTCCCTTGTTCTTGTCGCCAGAAAATAGATGCCGTCGCCGGTATTGGTGAGAATAAGGGTTGGTTGTTCCAGCTTCTTAAGGGCAGCGGCTTGGTCATATTGAGAGACCGCATTATGGGCGTACCAATAAAACTCGCCCGCCAGCAGACCATAGACAACTTGTCGATTCATGGACTCCAGATCCGTCCAACCTTGCGTGGCTCTGGCACGGGAATCCCAAAGTTCCTGCAAGTGAGTGCCATCCGGTTTGACGTGCCAAGCCTTTTCGCGCGCGACGGCGGCTCCTATGATCGTTTCCAGCTCCTCATCGGTGAACGGCACGGGGCCATTATGAATCACCTTGTCGATCCGATCGGGCCACAAAAGAGCGGCCTCGTTGACAATCATGGACCCGGTATGATGACCCAGCAAACTAGCCGAACCCAGATCAAAATGATCGAGGATGGCCGGGATCATGGTTGCATAATCGGCTATGGTCGGCAGGCTTTGCGGCCGGTCGGACATACCGAAGCCGGGCATGTCGACGCCAATGGCTTGAACGCCCGCATCGGCCAGCAAGGGATAGGCTTTTTGAAACTGAACCGAAGACGTCAAGGTTTGATGGCATAGGATCAAAGGAATCCCTTCACCGCAGACTTGGTAATGGAGTTGGCCGAATGGGCCGTCGGCATATCCGCGAATTGGTTTCATGATGCCTCCGCACGGTTTGAACTTTGGCTTATGATAGCGATCAAGGGCGGTGGGTCGAGAGCATTATCACCACAGGGCGGCGTGCTGAATGCTTTGCCCCGCTTGGGCGCCCACCGGGATAATCGTCACGATCTCCCCCACTTCCGCCGAAAGCTCAACACGGGAATAAGACCCAAGCAAAAGTAGGGATTTAGTAAGGTATTCGGTTCCATTTGATTTTTGTTCCCGGCCACCGGACGGATTTCCGGGGATTGAACGTTGCCAACTGCGACTCTTCGCCGCGACCGGCTGCCTTTTTCCCTGTCAGGGTCATAAAGGTATTGCGTTGGCATGCCGCTGACTTATAAAGCAAAGCGCTTAATGCATAAGATCTCCAAATCGATCCGAGGAGCATCATCGAGACATGGCTGAAACAACAACGACAAGCGGCAAGAAATCTCATTTTTGGGCCAAACTGTTTGTAGCAGTGGTTGGCACCCTGGTGATCTGGGGACTAGTCGTGGTGAGCGGCAACATCATCTACACGCCGCAACGCCTCCTTCAACCGGCTTATGCCATTGAAATTCCCGGCGGTGGTTCCTTGGAAGCAAGAGGCGGCGTTGATTTGGCAACATTGCAGCGGCGCTGGCCGGTCACGACCGAAGGGCTGGTAGACCGGGCAAAATTGGCCGATTTCATGCGCAACATAGCGGACGCGCCGGTCATTGAGCCGGCGCAAGGTGTCGCCTCCGGCCCTGTGGTGGCCAAAGCCGCGCCGGCGGTCGATTTGCCAACCCTGTTGGCCAGTGCCGATTCGAGCGCGGGCGAGCGCGTGGCGCGAAAGTGTCAGTCATGCCACACCTTCGACCAAGGCGAACGTAATAGGGTCGGCCCGAACCTGTGGGATGTCGTAGGAAATCAGCGGGCCGGCAAACAAGATTTCAATTATTCGACGGCCATGCGCGAATTTGGTGGTGAATGGAGCTTCGATTCTCTGTTCGATTATCTCGAGAACCCCAAGAAATATCTTAGAGGCACCAATATGGCCTTTGCCGGTCTGAAGAAGCCCGAGGATCGCGCCAATTTACTGGCCTATTTGCGCACCAAAAGTGACAACCCGGCCAATCTGCCGTAGTTCATATCACCTCGCTGCCAGCGAAGGCTGGGATGGACCCGGTTTTCCTGAAAACGCTCTAGTGGTGAATGATCGGGGTCGTTTCTTCGCCCAATCCAAAGAAAATGACCCGCGTCCATTCGGTGTAGTCCCCTTCGACTGCCATGAGTCCGACAAAAATCAACACCAGTACCGGCGGGACCAGAATGGCGTACATCAATGCCAACCGTTCCCACATCATATGCATGAACACCGAAACGATAAGCCCGGCCTTCAAGATCATGAACAGCAGGATGAGAAACCACCGCACGTAACCCTGGAAATCAAGATAGTCGACAAGATAAGAGCAGGCGCTGAGAACGAAGAGTAGTCCCCAGATCTTAAAGTATATGCCGATGGGATGTTGCTGCCCCTCAACGTGTTCCATAACTGCCCCTTACCAAAGATAGAAAAATGCAAAAATGAAGACCCAGACTAAATCGACAAAGTGCCAATAAAGACCCATGGTTTCGACCATTTCATAACTGCCTTTTCTACTTGTGAAAAAGCCTTTCCTGCCGACCTCGTAATCGCCCCGCCACACCTTTCGGGCAACGATGAACAAGAAGATCACACCGATGGATACATGGAATCCGTGAAAGCCCGTGATCATAAAGAAAGTAGAACCAAATTGCGCCGCCCCCATCGGGTTGCCCCAAGGACGAACCCCTTCGGAGATTAGCTTGGTCCATTCAAAAGCCTGCATGCCGACAAAAGACACACCGAACAACGCCGTCGCGATCAATAAAATCGTGGTTTTCTTACGATCGCGGAGGTAACCAAACCGAACCGCCATGGCCATGGTGCCGCTGCTGGAGATCAAGATAAAGGTCATAATGGCGATCAGAATGAGCGGTATAGATTCACCAAAGATGGTGAGAGCAAAAACCTCACTAGGTATTGGCCACGGCACCGTGGTCGATATTCGCACCGTCATATAAGACAGCAAGAAACAAGAGAATATGAATGTATCGCTCAGCAGGAAGATCCACATCATGGCCTTGCCCCAAGGGACGTTTTTGAACGCCCGCTGGTCCGACGACCAATCCGACACAACGGAATCCCAGCCCTCGGGGGTTGTTACGGCATCTTCTGCATTTGTCAGCGTTTGTTCCGCCACGTTTGATTATCCCCTTTACGTTGCCAACAATAAGCCGAAAAGGATGAGCCACACCAAGAGCAGGAAGTGCCAATAAATAGCACAAAGCTCCACAGTGACGCGCACCTCGTCCACTTGACTACCGCCCATTAGTTTATTTGTCGTCATACCCCAGACCACCAAGCCGCCCAGAAGGTGAAGTCCATGCAATCCCGTCAGAAGGTAGTAGAAGGCGTTGGCCGGGTTTGACGATGCAAAATAGCCCAGAGCAATGAGTTGTTGCCAAGCCACATACTGCCCGGCCAGAAAAGCCAAAGTTGCCGCGCCGGCGATAAGCAAGCCAAATTTTAGACCGCTAAATTGTCCGCGGTCGGCCGATACCCGCGCCCATTGTAAAGCCACACTGCTCACGATCAGCAATGCGGTGTTGATCCACAAAAGGCCCGGATCGGCAAGCGGACGCCAATCGGCCAGCTCCATGCGCATAAAGTAAGCACTGATAAAGAGCGAAAACAGAACCGAGACGACAGCAAGAAAGATCCATAAAGCAATCTTTTTGGCCGGCTGGGCAAAGCCATTCTGTTCCTCTAGAGCCCCCTGATCGGCGATCCAGGGCTTTACCATCAATTTATCGATAATGCTCACGACTTTTACCGCCTCGGTACCTTAAGTAGGTTCGCTACGGCCGGTCGTCTCATCCGGCGCTTTGTTTTGAGGAATGAAGTCGTCTACGGCGCCGGGCACGCTGTAATCGTAAGCCCAGCGATAGACAACAGGCAATTCGTCACCAAAGTTGCCATGCCCCGGAGGCGTCTCAGATGTTTGCCACTCCAATGTGGTTGCCTGCCATGGATTGTCGCCGGCAGGCTCGCCTTTGGTCAGGCTCCTAAACAAATTGTAGAAAAACACCAATTGCGCAAAGCCTACAATCAGAGTCACAACGGTGACGAATGCATTGAGCGACTGGGCCGAAGCCGGGATGAAGGCGGTTTCACCGATCTCGTAATAGCGGCGAGGCACACCTAAAAAGCCCAAATAGTGCAACGGGAAGAAAATTGAATACGCGCCGACGAACGTGATCCAGAAGTGAAATTGACCCAACGTTTCGTTTAGCATTCGCCCGGTGATTTTGGGGTACCAATGATAGATCGCGCCGAAAATAACCAAGAGAGGCGCCACCCCCATAACCATATGGAAGTGCGCAACGACGAACATGGTATCCGACAGCGGTACATCCACAACGACATTACCGAGGAACAAGCCGGTTATCCCGCCATTGATAAAGGTGAAGATGAATCCGATGGCAAATAACATGGGTATCGTAAGTCGGATGTTGCCGCGCCACAGGGTGAGCACCCAATTGTACACTTTGAGCGCCGTGGGCACCGCTATAATCAGTGTGGTGGTGGCGAAGAAGAAGCCGAAATACGGGTTCATGCCGCTGACATACATGTGGTGGGCCCACACCACGAAGCTGAGACCGCCAATCGCTATAAGCGCCCAGACCATCATCCGATAGCCGAAGATATTTCTTCTGGCATGAACGCTCAGAAGATCGGAGACAATGCCGAACGCCGGCAGGCCGACGATGTACACTTCGGGATGACCGAAAAACCAAAACAAATGCTGAAACAAAATCGGCGTGCCGCCGCCGTAATCAAGTGACTCTCCCATCAAAACAATGGACGGCATGAAGAAACTGGTGCTCAACACCCGGTCGAGCAGCAACATCACGCCGCCGACGAGCAAGGCCGGGAAGGCCAACAGGGCCAGGATGGTGGCGATGAAAATACCCCATACCGTCAACGGCAGGCGCATCAAAGTCATCCCCCGCGTGCGTGCTTGCAGCACTGTCACCACATAATTCAGACCGCCCATGGTGAATCCAACAATGAATAAAACCAGAGAGACGAGCATCAAAATAATGCCCCACTCGTGCCCCGGGGTGCCTGGCAGGATGGACTGGGGCGGGTACAGGGTCCAGCCGGCACCGGTCGGACCGCCCGGCACGAAGTAGCTGGCCATCAGCAGCAACACGGCCAGCAGATAGACCCAGTAACTCAACATGTTCATGTAGGGGAAAACCATATCGCGGGCGCCGATCATCAGCGGTATCAGATAATTTCCAAAGCCCCCTAGGAACAGCGCGGTCAGCAGATAGATGACCATGATCATGCCGTGCATGGTGATGAATTGGTAATAGTCGGCGGCGTCGATAAACGAGAAGGTTTCTGGGAATCCCAATTGCAGCCGCATCAACCACGACAACACCAAACCTACCATGCCCACCGCGATCGCCGTCGCTGAATATTGTATCGCGATAACTTTAGCGTCCTGAGAAAAGACGTATTTCGTGATCCAGCTTTTCGCATGGTACAGTTCGACTTCTTCAACTTCAGCAGGCGGGGCGAAACCTACATCGGCAGGCGTAGTATCGGTCATCACAACACCCTTTTCGCTATCTCTTCGTTACATACCATTGAATTGAGTCTCGATTTCCGGAGTCTTTCTACCCGGAATCCGATCCAAGCTCACTCAAGACTGGAGTCCAAATAAGCGTTTAGCAGGTTCAACTGTTCGTCGCTAATCTTATAGTCCGCAGAAATCGAGGCGACGCTTTGCGCGCTTGCCGTTTGCTCCTGACCATCGGTTCCAGGCGCCCGAGCCAAGGCCATAGATTGGGCAAATGTCGGCTGCTCGGCCAACCATGCCTCAAACTCGATCTGCTCGTCGACGACCACAATGCCGCGCATGGCATAGTGCCCCTGCCCGCATAATTCAGCGCACAGCACCTCATACGATCCGATCTTTGTCGGGGTGAACCAAAAGTAGGTTATCAAACCCGGCACTAGATCCATCTTAGCCCGAAAATTCGGCACGTAGAAGTCATGCAGCACATCTAACGAGCGGAGCAACACCTTGACCGGCTGGTCAATCGGGACGTGGACTTCATCACTCTGCACTAAGATATCGTCTTGTCCGTAAGGATCATCGGGTTTGATACCAAATGGGTTATCAAAATCGACGTATTTATTATCTGTGGTACCCAAAATCCCGTCTCTACCGGGATAGCGATAGCTCCATTGCCATTGCTGGCCCATCACCTCAAACACATGCGCGTCTTCCGGCACGGTGACGAAATCGGCCCACACGATCAAACCGGGCGCCAGCATGGCAACGACGCCCAGTGTCGTTAATCCGATGAGCCACCCTTCCAGCTTCTTATTTTCAGGCTCGTATTCGGCCCGCCTGTCTTTCTGATAGCGGTAACGCCAAATGGCATAGGCCATGAAAAGATTGATGGCGATGAGCACAACGCCCGTGATCCAGAACGTGAGCATGATCGTGTCATCGATTGATCCCCAATTGGAAGCAAGCGGGGTGAACCACCAGGGGCTCATGAAATGAAACACGGTGGAGCCAACAATCAATAAAACCACGACGATTGCTATAGCCATACTTTACGTATCCCTCATTGGTATCAGCGACGGGTCCTTATTATAGGCTAAGGATTCCAATTGAAAGAAGCCGCCTTGCTCGATATCGACCCGCGCAGTCTGCCCGATTCATTGGGTAACTTAACAAAGGGTCTGCAGCAAGGATTTTGAAGCATCGCGACAATGTTTGGCAAGTGTTTGAATCGGCTCTCTAATTGTCTTCGCAGTGACATTTTGTCACAGGATTAGGCAATGTCTCAGATGGCAAGGGCGGCGCATGGTGCGGCAAGAGACAGCACAGCGGGAACTAACTAATTGAAATCAAAAGGCTTTACCGGGAATCAAAGGGTTCAATCAGACCGATCATGGGCGCCATAGGTTCGAACGGATGTTGGCCGTACATTTCATATGGTTTTACTTCGGTCATATGGCTTTGCTTCGGTTGTCACGGAATTTTTGACCCGCCGCCGCAATGTCGATCCGTCATCGCTCACCTTGAAAATACCCAGAGCTTCAGGCTCAAAAAGGACAGGACCGACCACCCCGCCGAATAGGCCGTCGCCGCAAGCCAGGGTGTCAAGCCCAGATCGACCACCGCCCGTACAACTGGCGGAGATTGATCCTTATGTCCATCGATCGAATTTCGTCGTTGCCGATATGGCAAGGGCGTTTCGGGTGTATCGCGACATTTTGGGGTTTAAGGTCGACGTCTTGGTGCCGGCGACCAGCTTCATGCATGCGGTATTCGAACTTTCGCCCGAAGCGAAGCTACGCATCGCTTTTCTGAGTAGCGGCGAAGGTGAATTCGGCCATATCGGCTTGACGGAATTCCCCGACATGGAACCCGCCGTCCGCCGACAGCATTCATTCCAGCGTGTTGATTGTCGAAGTCCAAAGAGACATTGAAACGCTATACGATCAACTCAAAGCCGAAGGGTTGGATGTGGAGCGAATTTTCGACCTAACCAATCCATCGCGCAGGGAAATTCCGTTTACGGATCATGATGGGCATC
>SMXP01000083.1 GCA_004356335.1 Alphaproteobacteria bacterium
AAATACCTCATGGCGCCGCGCATCGTGGCGGCGGTCATTTGCATGCCGCTTCTTGTGGCGGTCGCCGACGCGATCGGCGTTATGGGCGGCTTTGTCGTAAGTGTGCAAGGTCTTGGTTTTAATCCGGCGGTCTACCTTAAGAATACCGTCGATTTCTTAGAGCCCCAGGATGTAACGTCCGGGCTCATCAAGGCGGCTGTTTTTGGTTTTATCATCGCTCTCATGGGATGCTTTCATGGCTATCATAGTAAAGGGGGCGCGCAAGGCGTGGGTCGCGCCACGACAAACGCGGTCGTTTCGGCCTCGATTATGATCCTCACCGCCAATTACATTATGACGTCCTTGTTCTTCATCGAGTAAAACAATGAACCCTGGCTCCGTCCCCAAAATTTCTTTGAAAGATGTCCACAAAAGCTTTGGCCGGAACAAGGTGTTGCAAGGCGTCAACCTGGATGTGCCAAAAGGCTCTTCCATTGTTGTCATCGGCGGATCGGGCACAGGCAAATCTGTGATGATCAAGACGATCCTAGGGTTGATTAGTCCGGAACGCGGGTCCATTAAGATCGATGGCGCCGAAGTCACAACCATGCGCCACAGCGAACGCGAACGGGTTTTGCAACGTTTCGGCATGCTGTTTCAAGGCGGCGCGTTATTCGACAGTCTTAGCGTGTGGGAAAATGTCGCATTCGGACTTGTCCAGGGTCAGCATATGCGTCACGACCGGGCCAAACCCATTGCCTTGGAATCCCTCGCCAAAGTTGGTCTGGGCAGCGACGTCGCGCAGTTGCGGCCTGATGAACTGTCGGGCGGCATGCGCAAGCGCGTGGCTCTTGCGCGCGCCATCGCGACGCGGCCCGATGTCATCTTTTTCGATGAACCGACGACCGGCCTTGACCCGATCATGGCCGACGTGATCAACGACCTGATTGTCGAACGGGTGAAAGAGCTTGGCGCCACCACGTTGTCGATTACCCACGACATGGCCAGCGCGCGAAAGATAGCCGACTACATCGCCATGTTGCACGAAGGCAAAATCATTTGGTTTGGCAAGGTCTCCGAGATCGACAATACTAACAATCCGGTGGTGGATCAGTTTATTCATGGCCGTGCCGCCGGCCCAATACAGATGGAAGTCAGCACCGCCTAATCCACTGGTTAACGGTTGGTTGTTTGGTAACGTGTATACGGGAGCTATACTTAGCCCCAGCGAATCTCAAACTTAACATTTGCGTAGTTTCTGATAATGGCTCGGCCTTCCGAACGTTTTGTCTGCCAAAGCTGCGGCGCCGTCAGCGCCAAATGGGCTGGCCGTTGCGATGCCTGCGGCAATTGGAATTCCATTAGTGAAGAAGCCCTTGATAACGGTCCGCCGGGCAGTGTGAAGGCGCGGTCCGGCAACGTATCGAGCTTGGCTACGGGAAAGGTCATCGACTTTACCCAAATGGCCAGCACGATGGCCCACAAGCGCCGCCTGGCCACCGGCATTGGCGAATTCGATCGGGTTTGTGGCGGCGGCCTTGTGCCGTCCTCCGCGCTCTTGGTGGGCGGCGACCCGGGAATCGGCAAATCAACTTTACTGCTTCAAGTTTGCGCCGCCTTGGGCGACCGGGGCCGCTCGACCATTTACGTGTCCGGCGAGGAGGCGATCGAACAATTGCAAATGCGCGCGGCGCGACTTGAATTGGCCACTACGAATGTCTTGTTGGCCGCTGAAACGAATTTGCGGGACATATTGGCCAGCTTGGAGACCTCGTCCAATTTAAAACCGGCTTTGGTTGTGATCGATTCAATTCAAACCATGTGGTCGGATGTGCTCGGTGCGGCGCCCGGCACGGTGAGCCAAGTGCGATCATGCGCCTACGATCTGGTCCGCTACGCCAAGAAGAGCGGCACCAGCATTGTCTTGATTGGCCATGTCACAAAGGACGGTCAGATCGCCGGCCCTCGTGTGGTCGAACACATGGTCGATACCGTCCTCTATTTCGAAGGGGAGCGCGGCGGCCGTTACCGAATCTTGCGCGCGGTCAAGAATCGGTTCGGGCCGGCCAATGAAATCGGCGTGTTCGATATGGGCGATGCCGGATTGAAAGAGGTGCTGAACCCCTCGGAACTGTTTTTGGGCAATCGCGGCCGCGAAGTGAGCGGCGCCGCGGTGTTTGCCGGTGTCGAAGGGTCGAGGCCCGTCTTAGTGGAAATTCAGGCGCTTGTCGGCCCGAGCCCGTTGGGTACCCCACGGCGCGCCGTGGTTGGCTGGGACACGAACCGCTTGGCGATGATCCTGGCTGTGCTGGATACACGCTGCGGCCTTGGCATATCGGCCAATGATGTATATCTGAATGTAGCCGGCGGCCTTAAAATCTCGGAACCGGCGGCTGATTTAGCGGTCGCCGCCGCCTTGGTCTCGTCGTTGATGGATGTACCGCTACCGCAAGATACCGTCATTTTTGGCGAAATCAGCCTGTCCGGGGCGGTTAGGTCTGTCGGCCAAATGGATACACGTCTCAAAGAGGCGGAAAAATTGGGATTTTCCCATGCGATTGTGCCGTCCGGCCAAAGCAGCCGGCAATCAAGTCTTACTTTAAAGCAAGTTGACCTTCTAAAGGATTTGGTCTCTCAGTTAGACGCGCGCCGTGGGGGCCCGACACTGGAGGGGTAAACGAGATGTCACTGGCGGTTACGGACATCATTATCATTGTCGTTGTGTTGGCATCCGGCCTGATGGCTCTTTTGCGGGGTTTTGTCCGTGAAGTTCTGACCATCATTGCGTGGGTCGGCGCTGCCATTATCGCCATTTATCTTTTTCCTTATTTGCGCCCAATGGCGCGTGGCATTCTGAATCCTCCGTTACTGGCGGATGTCGCTTCCTTTGCAGTGCTTTATCTTATGGTGCTCATTCCGGCCTTTATCTTGACTTCGCGAGTGGGTCGAAGATTCGGCCGCGACAATCCCGGCGTTTTGGATCGAACCGGTGGATTCATATTCGGCGTGGCGCGGGGTTTGTTCATTGTCGGCCTGGCATTTTGGGTCCATGCCATGGTTTTGGATCCCGGTGCTGTGCCGTCTTGGGCCGAAAACAGCCGGCTGCGCCCGGTCATTTTGGCGGTGGCCAGTATCTTTCCGCAGGACATGGGGGCGATTGCCACGTCATCGCAAACGCGCAAGTCCACAGCACCCGATCCGCCGGCTGACCAAGCCACCGCCGCCGACGAAAAGGATGAAGGTTACAAACCGGAAGATCGACGCAGCATAGACCAGCTCATTACGACAACAACCGACGAGTAACGCGCAAGACCGAGACTAGACCCCCAGACTTAAAGAGGCCAAAGGCATGATGTGGACGCAGACCCTCTCGGACTTCGACGACGATACATTTCACGAAGAATGCGGCGTCTTTGGGATCTTCGGCAATAAGGATGCCGCCACTCTTACGGCGCTTGGCTTGCACGCCTTGCAGCATCGTGGTCAGGAAGCGGCCGGCATTGTGAGTTTCGACGGCGAGCACTTCAATTCGGAACGCCGTCCCGGTCTGGTGGCCGATAATTTTTCGTCGGAGAAAATGATCAATCGTCTACCGGGCGACAATGCCCTAGGACACGTGCGCTATTCCACTTCCGGCGCCACGATCAACCGCAACATTCAGCCCCTATTTGCAGACCTGTCGAGCGGCGGTTTTGCCATAGCGCATAACGGAAATCTCACCAATGCGCTCACTTTGAGAAAAGAGCTGGTGTCGGAAGGCGCCATCTTCCAGAGCACATCGGATACCGAAGTGATTCTGCATTTGCTCGCTCAGAGTCCTAAGTCGCGTGTGGTAGAGCGTTTTATCGATGCCCTGAAGCAGATCGAGGGGGCCTATGGGCTGGTCGCGCTGACAAATAAGAAATTGATTGCGGCCCGAGATCCTTTGGGTATTCGCCCACTCGTCCTGGGTAAATTGGGTGAGGCTTATATTGTTTGCTCCGAAACCTGCGCCCTCGACATTATCGGTGCTGAATTCGACCGTGAGGTCGAGCCAGGTGAGATCATCGTCATCACAAATGACGGTTTGAAATCGATGAATCCGTTTCCACCTATGCCGATCCGGCCGTGTATTTTCGAATATATTTATTTCGCGCGGCCGGATAGTCGTGTGGGTGGTAAAAATATTTATGAGGTACGCAAAAGATTTGGTCAGGAGCTGGCCAAAGAAAGCCCCGCCGATGCCGACGTTGTCGTACCGGTTCCGGATTCCGGCACGCCCGCCGCTATCGGTTATGCATCGGCAATCGGTCTACCCTTTGATCTTGGCATTACCAGAAATCATTATGTCGGTCGCAGCTTTATCGAACCTACCCAACAACTTCGAGACATGCGTGTGAAACTCAAGCACAACGCCAATGGCGGAGTTGTCGCCGGCAAGAAAATTGTGTTGGTCGATGACAGCATCGTGCGCGGCACAACGTCTAAAAAGATTGTGGAGATGATGCGCGAATCCGGCGCGCGAGAGGTTCATATGCGTATCGGCTGCCCGCCCATTAAGTTCCCCTGCTATTACGGAATCGATACGCCGGACAAGAATAATCTCTTGGCAGCCAATTATTCATTGGAAGAAATGACCGACCTGATCGGCGCAGATAGTCTTGGATTTCTTTCGATCGATGGTCTCTATCGTGCAATGGGCGAAAAACAACGCAATCCGATCGTGCCGCAATATACCGATCATTGTTTTACCGGCGAGTACCCGACGAGGCTGACCGACCTAGCGACGGAACCGTCCCATCGCCAGCTATCCTTATTGGCCGAAACGGCATAAGCGCACGCCGACGGAGTTTTCACAATGGCGGATGGATCAAGGCCCGCCGGGCGGCTTGAGGCGCGCCTGGCGGTTATTACGGGCGCCTCACGCGGCATTGGTCGGTCGGTTGCCCGTGCCTTCGCCAAAGAGGGGGCTCATACGATTCTCATCGCCCGAACCGTTGGGGGTTTGGAGGAGGTCGATGATGAGATTAAATCATTGGGCGGCCACGCGACCCTGGTTCCCTTGGATCTGACGGATTTTGCCGCCCTCGACCGCCTCGGCGCACAAATAAACGAGCGCTGGGGCAAGCTCGATATCCTGGTCGGTAATGCCGCTATTTTAGGCACCCTTTCCCCGCTTGCCCATATCGACCCCAAGGAATGGCAGCAGGTGCTGGACGTCAATCTAACGGCGAATTGGCGCTTGATCCGGTCGCTGGATCCGCTATTACGCCAATCGAAAGCCGGCCGGGTCATCTTTGTGAGTTCGGGTGTGGCCAAGACCCATAAGGCTTACTGGTCGACCTATGCGGTTTCCAAAGCCGCCCTCGAAGCGGTTGCCGGCATCTACGCCGCGGAAAATCAAAAAACTCACATTTGTTGTAACGTCATCAATCCCGGCGCCACTCGAACCGGCATGCGCGCACAAGCCATGCCTGGAGAAGACCCCGAAACACAGCCGCACCCGGATGATATTGCATCACTTTTTCTCGAACTTGCTGATGCGGCGTATACCGGCACGGGACAAGTCATCAATTTCCGGGATTGGATCGAGTCGCGATGATTATTTGCGCGGCGCAAATGGGTTCTTGCCTTGACGCATCCGCAACCTGATGGGAACGGCCTGGATATCAAATGCCTCCCGCAAGCCATTGACCAAGTATCGCCGATAAGAATCCGGCAATTGCGCCGCATGGGACGCAAACAACACGAATGTCGGTGGACGTGTTTTGATTTGCGACATGTATCGGAGGCGAATGCGACGCCCCTTGGTGATCGGAGGGGGATGGCGATCAGCCATTTCCACAAGCCAGCGGTTGAGTTCGGGCGTTTTGACCCGAGCGTTCCAGTCTTCATAGACCCGTGCCACCGCGTCCATCAAAGCGTTCATTCCCTGCCCGGTTAACGCCGATAGCTTTACCAGCGGGATACCCCGCATTTGTGGCAGCAACCGTTCCAATTGTTCGGTCAGTTCTCGCCATTTTCGTTTCCGGTTCTTTTCCAAATCCCATTTATTCACGGCGATAACCATCGCCCGTCCCTCGGTATGGATCAGATCGGCAATTTGGAGATTTTGTTTTTCAAACGGACTCGCCACGTCAATAAGGAGAATGACCACTTCGGCGAAACGGATCGCGCGCAAGGTATCGCTCACCGAAAGCTTTTCCAGTTTGTCGGCGACCCGCGAGCGGCGGCGCATCCCTGCGGTGTCATAGAGTTTGATCTGCCGTCCTTGCCACTGCCAATCGACACTGATGGCATCCCTTGTAATTCCCGCCTCAGGCCCGGTCAGTAAGCGCTGTTCGCCAAGCAACTGATTAACCAATGTCGACTTCCCCACATTGGGACGGCCGACCACCGCAATACGAAGGGCGGGCGGCGGCGCCGTGTCGGCATGGTCGGACGGCCCCTCTTCGCCCTCGGACGACAACGTTTCCTGGTCGATCTCCATGATGTTCCGGAGTGCATCGTAAAGCTCTCTCATGCCCTCGCCATGCTCGGCGGAAATGGCGATGGGATCGTCCAGGCCCAGAGCATAAGACTCATAGATGCCCGATTCGCCGGCCGAGCCCTCGCACTTATTGGCCAGCAAAAGGACTTTGGCCGTCGCACCACGCAACGTCTCTGCCATAAATTCGTCGAGGGTGGTCACGCCTGCCCGTGCGTCGATCAATAAAAGGCAAATATCGGCTTGCTTGATCGCAGCTTCGGTTTGCGCACGCATACGAGCTTCCAGAACTTCGCCCGTGACGTCTTGAAAACCCGCGGTGTCGATGATTCGGAAGGTTAGGTTAACAAGCCGCGCTTCAGCCTCTCGCCGATCTCGCGTGACCCCAGGTATGTCGTCAACCAAGGCAAGCCGCTTGCCGGCAAGCCGGTTGAACAGTGTCGACTTCCCGACGTTGGGGCGGCCCACAATCGCAACAGTATACATTTTGATTTACGGCCTTCTGCCCGACTCGACCCTGACCGATCAACGCAAGGCAATCAATTTAGCATCATCCGTTAACAGGAAGACCGTTTCATTGGCCACAATTGGCGAGATAAAACTGCCATGGGGCAAATCAATGTGGCCAAGGATTTCGCCGGTATAAGGTGAAACCGACAAAGCTTCACCATGCGACGATACGACAATAAGCCGATCTCCGGCCAGTACCGGTCCGCTCCAAAAGATCGGGCCCTTCTTCTTTTTCTCATTCTCAAATTGTTGTAGCAGGGTAATCCAGCGAATGCGTCCGTCGCGACGGGATAGACAGATAATTTCGCTATCGATGCTCACCACATAGATATAGTCCCCTGCCACCCACGGCGTTTGCACACTGCCGATATCGCGCGTCCACACCCGTTCGCCGGATCGCAGGTCGATCGACACCATCCGACCATTATGACTGACGGCAATAACCCGTCCGCGATCAATAACCGGCCGTCCAGCAATGTCGTTAAGGGTCGCCAGTGGCGTAAGTTGACCCGTCCTCTGGAGAGCGTCGCTCCAGGCAACGCGGCCATTTTGCACCCTTAGAGCAAAAATTTCCCCGGACGAAAAAGGCGCAATGACAATATCACCGGACACAGCGGGGCTGGAACTGACCAATAATCTTGCGGTCTCCGGTGTCGCGCGGTGATTCCAAAAAATCCGGCCGTCTGTCGTGGATAGCGCAAATAATTGATTGTCAAATGTCGATACGAATAGGCGGCCGTTACTTACCGTCGGTGCCGACCGTATGGCAAGACCCAGCGATTGGCGCCAAATTTCGGTTCCGGTTTTGCCGTCAAGCGCAACAATAAATCCGAAACCTGTCGACGCAAAAACCTTGCCTTCAGCAAAGGCAACGCCACCCCCGGTGCCCATATAAGATTTGGTTTTGCGCGGCTTCAAATTGACTTCCCAAAGGCGTTTGCCCGATACGGCATCGAACGCACTGACACTGGCAACCGCGTCGCGAACAAAGACCGTTCCATCGCCGACAACCGGCGGCGCCGTCAGCCGCACGCCGCCTTGGGAACCTTGACCGGCCTTGACGCGCCACACCTCTTTGATATCGGCGGGTATTTGGAGATGATGCATGGCGTGGGTCGCGTAGCCGCCCGGTTGCGGCCATGAATCATTCACATAGGGCGGCGGCAAAGCGACTTCGATATCCGCAAGGTCAGGGTCTACTTCTAACGTTTGTTCGAGACTAAGAACGGAAATACGCTCGCCTTGCAGGCGGTCTTCATCCTCTTCGTCATTGCCAGCAATCAAATTCAGTGGGTTGAGATCGCTCAGCGATGGCAGGCAACCAGCCAACATCAGCGGAACAGCAATTGCGATGGCGGCCAAGCGCAGCCCTATCCAAATCGCTCGTTGCTCAACAATGGGTACGCTTCCCCGTGGAGCTTGCTGGCTTGGCATTTTTTGTATCCCTCTGCGGACTTACTGTTCGGTGTTTCCTGTAACGCTTTCCGGTTCGGCTTCGCTTGCCGTCTCGCTGCCTGAAACCGCGTTGCCAACGTCTTGCTCCTCGGCCAGCAGCGGCGTGCTGAGTGATTCCATCGGAACCCGATTCGGGCCTGGGCCCAAAACCGCCAGCATTTGATTGGCGCGAAAGCGCATATTGGGTGGCGTTAAGGGATTGAACGACAGAAGTTCATATTCATTCCGTGCCGCCGCTATGTCTCCCGCATTGAAAAGGGCGAAGGCAATCACATCCTTGGCTAAAAGCCTTAAGGGATTGGACTCGTCCAACACATTCGAAAGCCGCGCCCTTAAATCGTCTGGGCTGGTTTTGTCGACCAGAATATGGGCCGCCTTGACCTGCGCCAAATCGCGAAGAAGTGCATCGGCTTTGCCGTCATTGGCAATTTCATCATAGACGCTCACCGCCTGCTGCCAATCGCCCGCTCTCTGCCAAGCGGCGGCCTTTTGAAAGTGCGCCAGCACACGATAACCACCGCCAGCTTGTTGCGCCAGCGCATCAAATGCCCTGACCGCCTGTTCCGGCCTGTCCTGCTGCTCAAGCAGCTCCATGGCCGCTATGAATTGGTCTGACTGCTGAACACGCTGACGGTCGCGGTAACTGTTCCAACTTGAAATGGCCAACGTACCCAGAGCAATGACCGTGGCAAACGCAATCAGGTATTTGCCGTAACGTTGCCAAAGAGCCCCGAAATGTTCGCGGCGGATCTCTTCGTCGACCTCTCGGAAGATGTCGCTCAACTTTCACTCCCATCCCTGGCTTTGGAGCGGCCGCAAAGTCCGCCCGCCGGTACATCTTTTGACAAAAATCGCTCGCTCGCGGCCGGTAACGTATCGCCTCGCAAGCTCCGAGGCAAACGCTGAAAACCGGCTCTAACACCCATCTTCCAAAGCGGCGACTATTTGGAGACCAGGCGAGGGCCGTTTTTCATGGCATAGGCATGAGATGCGCTGGGAAAGGCGCGGGCGCGCACATCATTGGCGTAAGATTTGGCTGCTTCCGTGATCCCGGCTTCAAGATCGGCATAAATTTTGACGAAGCTGGGCACCCGCTCGGTCATTCCGAGCATGTCCTCGGTCACTAAGATTTGGCCGTCGCATTGGTTCGATGCCCCGATACCGATGGTCGGGATGGCCACCTGCTTCGTGATTCGAGCCGCGAGAGGGGCCGCCATACCTTCCAGAACGACGGCAAAGGCGCCCGCTTCGGCAACGGCCTGGGCATCCGCCTCGATCGGCGGCCAATCGGCCCGATCGCGGCCAACGACACGGTAGCCGCCTTTGGTATGAACCGATTGGGGTAACAGCCCGACATGGGCCATCACTGGTACGCCCCGTTCGACCAGGAAGGCGATCGTCTTGGCCATGCGCGCGCCGCCTTCAATCTTTACCGCCATACAGCCGGTCTCCCGGATAACTCTCGACCCATTGCGGAAGGCCACTTCAGGACTTTCCTCGTAGGTTCCAAAAGGCATATCGACCACCACAAGAGCCTGCCTGGCGCCCCGCGATACGGCCTGGCCGTGCATGATCATGTGCGCCAAGGTGACGCCAAGTGTCGTCTCCATGCCGTAGAGAACCATACCGAGCGAATCGCCGACCAACAGCAAATCAACATGGGGATCGAGCAACCGCGCCATAGGCGTGCTATAGGCGGTCAAACAAATAATGGGATCTTTGCCTTTACGAGCGCGGATTTTAGTGACCGTCGTTCTCTTCACATAAGCTTGGCTAGACATGCGACACCTCCCGGTCCCGTGGATCTTTCAGATCCTGGAGCCAAATGTTGAATCGGTTTATGCATGCCACTTTGCCAGACGCTCCATGTCGTCCGATCGACAAAGGCGACGAAACATAGCGATTATCGCTGCCATGCGCAAATGCCGGTTAATGGGGTTGCCAGGGCTCTGCGACCGGATTTTTTGTGACTTATTGCCATGCCCGTGTTAGCGATCATGGATGATTGCGACAAAAAGCAGGCGGACACAATTAATAGTTGTATATTTCACAACGCCTTCGCCCGGCCAACTTGGCCATGCCAGGGGCCGCCCGGCTCAATGTGGCTCCGGCCCATGAGATCGGCTTCAGCTTTAGGGTCTTTCCGGTTTTGATGGAATCAAAACCTGACCCTAAGTTGTTGTTTTGTCGTGTTTCCGGACGGAAAACCGGGTCCACTTTTCCTGGAAACACTCTAGGAGAAACGCAAGATGCGTAATCCTGAAAAAGTGCTTACGGGTCTCTTTGCCGTTGTCATTGTTGTTTTGGCGTTTGCTTTCTTCATCCAATCCAATAGGGGACAGCGTGCCTGGCAGCAATTTATGCTGCCCCACCAATCGGCTGTCGGCGATGTGGATGGGGGCCGTGATTTGGCCATCACCTATTGCGCCGACTGCCACGAAGTCGGCCGCGGGCGAACCAGTCCCGTGGCTGAAGCGCCGCCGTTTCGCGAAGTGGTCAAAAGATGGCCTGTGGAATTCTTGGCTGAGGCGCTGGCCGAAGGCATCTCCGTCAATCAACACGAAACTGTTCAGATGCCCGAATTCGCTTTCGAGTCGGAGCAGATCGACAACTTGCTGGCCTATCTTGAAAGCTTGAAATAGCACGCATTCAGGAAAACCGGGCCCACTTCGCTCGAAAATGCTCTAGCAACGAAATAAATCGGCGGCGCCCCTCACTCCCATTCAATGGTCCCCGGGGGCTTTGATGTCACATCGTAGACCACCCGGTTGATGCCTCTGACTTCATTGATGATCCGCGTTGCCGCGCCACCGAGAAAATCATGGGAAAAGGGATAATAATCTGCCGTCATTCCGTCCGTTGAGGTTACCGCCCGCAGCGCGCAGACATATTCGTAGGTTCTTTCATCGCCCATCACACCAACGGTTCGGACAGGCAACAACACGGCGAAAGCCTGCCAAATCTCATCGTAGAGCCCGGCCTTTTGGATTTCATCCAAGTAAATCGCATCCGCCTTACGCAAGATCTCCAACTTTTGTTGCGTCACCTCTCCGGGCACGCGAATCGCCAAACCCGGGCCGGGAAACGGATGGCGTGCCACGAAAGCCTCGGGTAGATCCAGTTCGCGGCCTAAGGCGCGCACTTCATCTTTGAACAATTCGCGGAGCGGCTCGATCAGTTTGAGTTTCATCCGGTCCGGTAACCCGCCCACATTGTGATGGGATTTAATGGTTACACTGGGGCCGCCGGTAAAGGAGACGCTTTCAATGACGTCGGGATAAAGCGTGCCTTGAGCGAGAAAGTCGACGCCGTTAATCTTGGCCGCTTCCTTATCAAAGACATCGATAAAGGTGGCGCCGATGGTCTTTCGCTTTTGCTCCGGATCGGAAACGCCGCTTAGCTTGCCGAGGAAGAGGTCTTGCGCTGCCACATGAACCAAAGGGATGTTGTAATGATCGCGGAACAGTGTCACGACCTGCTCTGCTTCATTAGCCCGCAACAAGCCCGTATCGACGAACACGCATGTAAGCCGTTCGCCGATCGCTTCGTGAAGCAATACGGCGACTACCGATGAATCAACACCCCCCGACAAGCCGCAAATAACGCGGCCTTTGCCTACCTTATCTCGTATATCGGTGATCGCCGTTTGGCGAAACGCCGCCATGGTCCAATCACCGGCGCAGCCGGCAACGCGATGGGTAAAGTTGCGCAACAGCTCGGCACCACGAGGCGTGTGAACGACTTCAGGATGGAATTGCACGCCGTAGAATTGTCGAGCCTCATCGGCAATCGCCGCAAAGGGCGCATTGTCGCTGACTGCGATGGCATGAAATTCCTTTGGTAAAGCGATGACACGGTCACCGTGACTCATCCATACCTGGTCGCGGTCTCCTTCTCGCCAGATACCGTCAAAAAGGGCCGGGCTGCTGAGCACCCGAATCTGCGCACGGCCAAATTCACGATGGCTGGCATTTTCAACCTGACCGCCCAATTGGGCGACCATGGCTTGTTGGCCGTAGCAAATCCCAAGCACGGGCACACCCATCGTGAAGACCAGGTCGGTTACCCGGGGCGTATCTTGTGCCATGACGCTTGCCGGCCCACCCGAAAGAATGATGGCCTTCGGCGCAAACGCCGCCAACATCTCGGCGGATTTGTTGAACGGTACGATCTCGCAATAAACACCGCTCTCACGAACCCGCCGCGCAATAAGTTGGGTCACCTGAGAACCGAAGTCTATAATGAGCACACGGTCCGTATGAGGATCGACACTAGGACCGCTTTCGATGGTTGATTCTGTCAACTCAGTCTTTCGGATCGAGATTGTCAAGCACGTCTTTTAAGCTTTGATATTCGGGGCACACGAGACCACATACCTGCTCAAGACGTACCAGCTTTCTACCCGCCAAATCGAACCTGTCGTTGCGCAAGTCAACCTGGCCGCTCCAACTCAAGGCCTTAACCTCATTTGGATCGATGTCAAGCGCGATGCCATAATACTTGTAAGCGCGCGTCGTATTGCCGACCTGACCGTAACCCTGTCCCAAATAGCTAAATGCCCTGGCATTTTTCGGATTGGCGGTCACTGCCTGTTCAAAAAGCCGAATGGCACCGGCGAGGTTGCTGTTTTCCAGCTCCTCAATACCTTTTTGAAGCAGGTGGTTCGACGCAGATGTGGCTGCCTTCGCGTTTGGCGCCCATATGGTCTGGTTGGTCAAAACCAGATTGCCCACGAGGGCCGCGGCAATCGTTAGGACCAAGAATAGCAAAGCGTTGCGCATCAAAATCTGCCGTTTTTCTAATCGACCGGGCGCTGTCCCCGTCGACTTATGAACCTATTAGAGACGAGTCATGCGTGCCGTTCAAGCACTGCGATAAATGTGCCATCGGTAGCGGTTGTGGCCGGGCTCAGAAGCAAATAGTCGGCCAATTTCGCCCCGGCCGTCATCAGACCATCGCCCGCCACATGCCTGCTTTGACCGGCAATCTTGGCGGTACTCAAGCCGCAAAATTCCTCGTGAGCCGCCAAAAAGCCCGAGATTTGTGCCTGATTTTCCCGCGCCAGCAGGGAGCAGGTGACATAGATCAGCCGGCCCCCGGGTTTGACGAGGGGCATTGCGCGCTCAAGGATTTCGCGCTGCCGTGCCACGTAATCACCAAGGTGATCCGGCGTTAAGCGCCATTTCGCATCCGGGTTGCGGCGCCAAGCACCCGTGCCACTGCAAGGCACATCGAGCAAAACCCGGTCGAAATGACCTGAAAATTCATCGAGGATCGGATCGCCTGCCGATAACCACTTTTTTGCAAGCGGTAGCAACTGAACATTGTGGGCCCCGGCCCTGTGGAGGCGCGGTTTCATACGATTAAGGCGCCGTTGGTTGATATCGGCCGCAAAAATCTGACCGGAATTCTCCATTGTGGCCGCCATCGCCAGTGTCTTGCCGCCGACCCCGGCACACAAATCGAGCACTTGATGTTTTGGCTGGGCGTCGACCAGCAGCGCAGCGATTTGCGCCCCTTCATCTTGCAATTCCACCCAACCGCTTTTGAAAACCCGCTGGCTTCGCAGATTGATAAAGCGTGTCGATGCCCCCGCTTGATCCATGCGTAGCCCAATGCCGCTATAGGGACACGGGCGCATCTCAATGCCCTGCCGTGCCAACTCTTCCATGACCGCATCCCGATCTTTTTTGAGCGTGTTGACTCTGACGTCGACCGTCGCGCGACGGGACATCGCTTGCCATTCTTTTGATGCGTCCGACCCCTTGGGAAATGAAAATTCGGTTTTAAGCCATTCAGGATAGTTGGCGCGTATAGGCTCCGGAACAGGGTCCGACTTTGAATGGCCTATCTTTTGATACCGTTCGGCCTCAGCGTCCGTCAGTGGTGCCGGGTTGTAGCCATTTCCATCGAACAGATCCCGGGCAGCATCGAGCGGCACAAGGGTTTCCAATGCCAGTTGCGCAAGAACCAGGGCTCTGGGCTGTTCACTGCCCATATGCCAAACAAATTCCGCCCGCCGGCGCATGACCGTGTAAACAATTTCCTTGATTGCGGTGCGATCTTTCGAACCGGCAAACCGATGGCTTCGAGACCACTGATCGAGAAAAGCGTCAAGTGGCAAGCGCGATGTTTTGAAAGCCTCGAGAATCTCGATGGCTGCTTGATAGTGAGCGCCAGGCGTCATGGTTCAGCATACAGATCAAATAACCGGCGAATGAGGCGCCATTGAAGATATCGGAGCATTTTCGAGCGAAGTGGACACCGGTTCGCGTTAAGAAAATGCGACCAAACAAGGACTTAGAGCGTTTTCAGGAAAAGTGGACCCGGTTTTCCGTCCGAAAACGCGACCAAACTAGGACATAGAGCGTTTTCGCGATTCTGTTAAGTTCGGAAACG
>SMXP01000084.1 GCA_004356335.1 Alphaproteobacteria bacterium
CCCGTTCATCCCTTCAATCGATCCACCGGATCGATTGACCTTGGCAAGGACGGTCTTCACTCCTGAATGCGCTTTAGAGAGACAATCCCTTTTCCATCATCGATGCCAACCGCCGGGTATAAGCGGCAGGATCGATGACCGGCGCCCCTTCGATGATACGGGCATGGTCCAACAGTAAATAGGCCGCATCCTCAAGCTCTGAACGGGCGCCGTCGGCGCTGATCTTCGCCGCAAGACTGCGGATCAGTGCATGGTCCGGATTGATTTCAAGAATGCGCGATTTCATGGGATCCGTCGCCTCTTCGGCACCACCCTGGCTGGCCGCCAGGACCCGTTCGAGATAAGCATCCACCGATCCCTCTGCGGCAACCAGACAGACCGGGCTTTCAGTCAGACGGTCGGAGCGCCGCACATCGGCAATGTCATCGCCCAGGGTTTGTTTGAACAAAGCGATAAGCGTTCCAATAGCCGCGTCCCTTACGCCGTCGTCTTTCTTATGGCTTTCCTTGTCACTTTCCTTGTCGGTGGCTTTTTTGGCGATTGTATCGAGATCGGCGGTTCCTCTTGAAACCGACTTAATGGGTTTGCCGTCATATTCCGGGACCGCTGCCGTCCAGAATGCATCGACCGGGTCGGTCAATAAAAGTACTTCGATGTTGCGCGCAAGATATCCCTCGAGCTGAGGGCTTTTCGCGATGGCGGCGGCATCCTCGCCGTGAATGTAATAGATGGCGGTTTGGTTTTCGGCCATATCGGCCATGTAATCTTTCAGCGTGCGCCAGCCCTCTCCTTTGGTCGAGCGAAACCGCGCCATGTCGAGCAATTGCTCACGCCGTTCGAAATCCTCATAAATGCCTTCTTTCAAGACGGCACCAAACACGGACCAAAATTTTTCAAAGTCCTCGGGTTTTTTGTCCGCCTTCTTTTTCAGTTCGTTCAGCACCCGCTTGGTTACGGCATTACGGATGCGGTGCACGATGGGATTATTTTGCAGCATTTCGCGACTCATATTGAGCGGCATGTCTTCGGAATCGACGACGCCGCGGACAAATCGCAGATAGCTCGGCAGCAGTTCCGCGTCTTCGGTAATGAAGACGCGTTGGACATAGAGTTTGACGCGGGTGGCGCGTTTGGGATCGAAAAGATCAAGTGGTTGGCTCGATGGCACAAACAAAAGGACATTGTATTCGTTGCGCCCTTCGGCCTTATAGTGAATTCTCATCCAAGGCTCATCAAAAACATGGCCGACGTGATGATAGAACTCGGTATATTGATCGTCGGTAATGTCTGATTTCGCACGCATCCAAAGGGCACTTGCGGAATTCACCGGCGCGTCGCTGGCCGCCTCTTTGTCGTTTTCATCGACGACGAAAATGGGGATTGCGATGTGATCGGAATAGTTTTTGACGATGCCTCGAAGACGCACGGGATCGAGATAGTCATCATCACCTTTGCGAATGTGCAATGAAACGCGCGTGCCGCGGCCGTCCAACAGATCGGTTGCATCCTCGACCTGTGATATCGCAAAAGCACCGGCGCCGTCGGATGCCCAATGATAGACCTCATCCGAACCGATCGTACGGCTTGCCACATCCACCTTGTCGGCAACCATGAAGGTGGAATAAAAGCCCACACCGAACCGGCCGATAAGCTGGGCGTCCTTTGCTTCATCGCCCGATAATTGTTCGACAAAAGTGCTGGTGCCGGAGCGTGCGATCGTACCCAAATTGTCAATGAGTTCTTGCCGGTCCATACCGATGCCGTTATCGGCGACATGGATCAAGCGTTTCTTTTTGTTGACAGTGATCACGATCTTAAAGTTCTGATCGCCGTCGATGAGGTCCGGTTTGGTCAGCGCCTCGTAACGCAATTTGTCGCAAGCATCGGAGCCGTTTGAAATAAGCTCGCGGAGGAACACCTCTTTTTCCGAATATACCGAATGCACCATGAGGTGCAGGAGCTTTGACACCTCGGCTTGGAATTCATGCTGTTCGCCGGTCTTATCGGCACTCGATGCTTTCTGGTTCATATTGACTACCAATTTTGCATAAATTTATATCGGAACCCTCGAGCCGCTTAGGTAGGAAGCCAGGCGGTTAAGATCAATACCGCGTCGCGACACTATGTTTCGCCCCAGGGCTGTTGCTTCATTTCTCGTTTTCGTCCGAGGGGTCCTCAAGGGGTTTGACAAGCTCCTCTAACGGTTTTGTGAACTGGTCATACTTGAATTCGGGGATGGAATAGACCCAACCTTCGGCTCGGGCATTGATTTCAGCCACGCGATCCCGCGCGCTATTTGCCGCAGCCTCTTCCGTCTCCTCAAGCGCGCCCTCCGGTTCTATGAAACGGGCCTCAATGCGAATCCAATGGCCGTCTTCGGCAACAGCCAAATCGAGATCCACCGCAATATTATCGAAAGTTTCATAGCTGGCACGGGACGCCGCGCTAAAATCTACTTGTTCCGCGGCTGTCACGTCCGTGATGGCAAGGGCGGCCAACGCAAAGGCCGGCGTGTTGACGATGAAATTGCTTTGGGCCGTGCGCCCGACCGGTATGTCGGCGAGGGTGAAGTCGCTTTCATCAAGGCTGGCCCGGCTCAACTTGTAAGCAGCTCCTTCCTTGGGCGTAATGTGCACGGCGCGAATATCGCTTCGTTGGATGCCTATTATGTTTTTGTCGATCCAAGAGGTGATCTCATCCTTGACGTCGAGGGATGACTGCGCCAGCCATGTTTGATCTTCATCGGCCCGGCGCACATAGAACAACGAGATTGCATTGCCGGTGCCGCCTCTTTGGATCGTGCCGAAAATAAGCCGGGCCAAAACTCGATCTCCGCTGCCGAGAAGCGACAACACCACACCATCACCGCCCGCCGACGGCGCAATAAGCCCTATCGCTTCATGGCGTTCGGGTCGTGCGGTTTTTTTCTCTAACAGCTCAATCGTCGTCACGCCACGCACAGTCGCGCGCACAATAGCCAAAGAGGCCGGATAATTGCTGCGGTCGGGTAACACCCAAATGCCGTTCTGGTCGCGCATCACCTCAAATTCACCTTCACTGGTTTCGATGGCGATGCGCGTTACATCATCGAGCTGGTCGGCAAGCTCGGGGAACATGGGCAGCGACTCGAAAGTGGGCCCGGTCGACGCATTGCGGCCGACCAGGGCGTAGCCCGCGATCACGACAGCCAGCACAGTCGCCGACAAAAACAGGGTCGCGTTCCTCGACATACCTTGTCCCATGGATGCCACCTATTGCCCTCCGATCGGTTTGCCGGCGCGTCTTTGACGGCGCAAGACCGTAAGACCAACGGCCGTCAGCGCCACACCAACCGGCATAAGAAGGATGTTAATGAACCGCACCCAATTCTCGAGCACCTCGATATCGGCCCTGAGATTGCGCTGGACCGCACGCAATTCCCGCCGCGTGCTCAGAAGTTGCCTGCGGAACCGTTCGATCTCGGCTTCCTCTTCGGGGGTCAAAACAAAACTTGTGGGGCCCTCGCCTGCAATCTCTCCACCTTGGATTTGCAGTGCCGCAAGCCGTTGTTCCGTTTCAGCCAATTGTCCTTCCAACCTTTGTTGCTCGACGATGTATTGAGCCTCGGCGGCACGGCGCAGTCGATCGATGGCAGTCAAAGGTCGGTTGTCCCGACCGCGGCCGCGCAAACTGATGAGATCGTTAGATCCCATCAAATTCTCTATGGCGTTGATCACAAAGTCAGCATTGTCCGCGTTGGGAACGATGATACGTTGGCCAAAAAAGTCTTGCACCGATACCCAAAATCGATCGTCCAAAATGTCCGTATCCGCCACCAGGATGATGTTCACGGACTCGATCGATTGCGCTATGTGATCGGGCAAGGGGTCTTCTTCCTGGTCGATCGGCAGATCGTCCAGATCCACACCTTCCTCTTCGTCTTCAGGCGGCGGCACTGGCCCGTCGGGATAAGCCGTCTCGACCGCGCCGGAAATCCGCGCCGCAATGGTGTAGCGCTCGTTGAACGATACGAAAGAACGAAGCAATTCTTCAGGATCGAAATTGCTTGCCACCTCTTCCGAATCGAACAGCATGGAGTCTTCCGTAGACTGAATAAGGGGCGTAAATGTGGTGCTTGCCTGCTCTATGGGCATGAGCGCACCGGCGCTGCCCAATTGCAACAGACTGATATTCGCCGTGATTGGATCGGCGCTGTCGAAATCTTCAATTTCGCCGTCATTTTGCAGACCGAGCCAAACCACATAATCGCTGTAGGGGAGGCCGCCCGGCTGACCGGTTCGAACGCGCAAGGCACGGCGGCGGTCGCCCACCACCCGGGACGCATCGAACGTGACCCCCCACGCTTCAAGCAAGGGATCGAGGCTCGAAGATGTGGGCACCAGGGCTTGCGGGCCCATCGGGGATGATTGCTGGGCCATTTCGGACAACGGGTCGATAAAGGCCAATATACGGCCGCCCCTGAGCACGAACTGATCCACGGCGTATAGAGTTTGCGGTGACAGATCGGTCGGATGGACGATCATGAGAACGCCGATGTCCTCGCTGATGCGATCGGTCGACATATCCACATGCTCGATGTCAAAATTGCCCGACAGCTGTTCGTAAACAACATAGGGCTGCAACTGGCCCTGCATGGCAGCCATGGGCCCACCTGGGCCGAATTGCAAAGATAAACTGTCGATAATCCCGAGTTTGGGTAATTTAGACCGAGATAATTTGTAAATCATCTCGGTGATGTCGTATTCCAGGAGGGGTTCGCGTTCTTGAGTGAAGTAGGCAATCACCTCACGGCCATCAACCGAATTGGTGCCGGCCAAACCGAAATAAAGACTATCACCCGTATCGGTCGGCACGGCGGTAATGCCCAATGCCACCGCCTGGTCTTCTTCCTCGGAAAAAGGTTCCGGATTGATAATTTCAAAATTAAGTTTGCCCGGCGCCCGGTCGGCATATTCAAGCAACAAATCAAGCACGCGGTCGCCATAGGTTCGAATTTGCGGAAAACGCGTGGCGACTTGCTCCGAATAGACGAACCGCAACGTTACGGGTTCGTCGAGCGCTTTGAGTGTATTGATCGTGCCTTGACTTAACGTGAACCGGCCGTTCTCCGTTAGATCGATGCGCAAGGAACGAAAAAAATAATCCGAAATAATCGTCACACAGACAAACAGAACCAATGCCAGCAAGATGGAAACGGCGGCGTTTGACGAGCGGTTGGCGATAAACATCGTATCCTCTCCCTCAGCCGGCCCTGCGCGCGTCGACAAGCACGATATTGACGAACAGCCAAAAGCTAATCAGCGCCGCAAAAAACACCAGATCCCGCATGTCGATGACACCTTTGCGGACGGCATCGAAATGAGTGAGAAAGCTTAAGGAGGCAATTGTATCGATCAGGAATTGAGGTGCCCAGCCACTGAAGAAATCGAGCACAAGGGGTAGGCCACTCACCATGAAAAGAAAACACACGACGACACTGACGACGAAAGCGACGACCTGATTGCTCGTCGTGGCGGAAATAGCCGAGCCGATGGCCAGATATCCCCCGGCCATCAACAGGCTGCCGACATAGGAAGCGACAATAACGCCATTGTCGGGATTACCCAGAACGTTGACCGTGAGCCAGATGGGGAACGTGAGGGCGAGCGCCATACCGGCAAACGCCCAGGCAGCCAAGTATTTCCCGACGACGGCAGCCCAGATAGGAATCGGTAAAGTCAACAGCAGTTCCAACGTCCCCGTTTTGCGCTCCTCCGCCCACAGACGCATGGCAATGGCCGGAATGAGAAACAAGTAGAGCCAAGGGTGAAAAACGAAAAAAGCCTGTAACTCGGCACGGCCCAGCTCAAAAAAACCGCCGACATAAAAGGTGAATATGCCCGTCGAAAAAAGGAACACCACAATAAACACGTAAGCCAAGGGCGTGACAAAGTATCCCTGAAACTCCCGCTGGAAGACCGCTTTCATTTCTCTCATTTGGCGCGCGCCTTTTTTGATGCTTGTTTGCCGGCGGAGCGATCGATTGCGGCGGGTTTGGCATCCGACGTGGTGCAATCCCGAAACACTTCGTCAAGTCGGCCGCCCTCCGCAATGAGACTGCTGACGTCCCAATGTTCTCCACCAAGCAGTTCGGTCACTTTGTTGATCAGCCGTTTACCGTCTCGGGGAAACAAGGTGAATGACATGACACCCTGCGACAGCGGCTTTTCGTGTACTTCCTTAACACCCTCGACCTTCTTTAGCTTTGCGCGTGCCGCCGCTGCGTGGTCCGGGCCGATGTGAACGGTAACGGAATTGTGATAGCGCGAGCGGGCGGCAAGGTCTTGGGGCGTGCCGTCAGCAACGATCTTTCCCCGATCAATGATGATGGCACGGGTGCAGACCGCATCCACTTCTTCAAGGATGTGAGTTGATATGATGATCGCCTTATCCTCGGCCATGTTCGATATCAACCTACGGACCGCGAATTTCTGGTTGGGATCGAGACCGTCGGTCGGCTCGTCCATGATGAGAACCGGCGGATCGTGCAAAATGGCTTGAGCAAAGCCGACGCGCCGTTTGAACCCTTTGGACAGGGTTTCGATCGGCTGGTCGAGCACTTGCTCGAGTTGCGTGCGCGCCACCGCAGAGGATATGGCACTTTGTCTTCTTTTGCCGTCATAGCCGCGCACTTGGGCGATGAAATTAAGAAATTGGCGCGGGGTCATGTCGCCGTAAGCGGGGGCGCCTTCGGGCAAGTAGCCGGTTTGACTTTGGGCGGCGATGGGGTTGCGCAACA
Source organism: Alphaproteobacteria bacterium (assembly GCA_004356335.1). GTDB lineage: Bacteria > Pseudomonadota > Alphaproteobacteria > SMXP01 > SMXP01 > SMXP01. The sequence goes on from SMXP01000084.1 coordinate 6,779, forward strand.
CGTCGTAACCACACAGGGTGATGGACCCGGCCGTTGGCAACAAATAGCCGGCGATCATCTTCATAGTGGTCGATTTGCCCGCACCGTTAGGCCCGAGAAAACCCAGCACCTCACCCTTCTTAACCGAAAAGCTAATGCCGGCGACAGCCGTAATCGTGTCGAACTTCTTGACCAGCCCGGCAATCTCAATCATGGAATTTGACATGAAGGGTTATGTGACTCCAAAACCTGAACGCGCAAACACCGGTTCCCCATAAAACTTGCTTAGAGTGTTTCCAGGAAAAGTGGATACCGGTTTTCCGTCCGGAAACACGACAAAACAATAACTTAGGGTCCGGTTTTGATTCCATCAAAACCGGAAGGACCCTAAGTGTTCAGAATAAAGGAAATAGTCGAATGACCGTCGCCAATCAAGAGCCCATGCCGTTACCCAAGGTCGGCGCCAGTTAGACCACATTGGCCCCACCGCCTCGACAATTGGTGACGCTTTGATTGGCCTCGGTGGTGTCCTCTTGTTGGTGGCCCGGCCCGTCACGGGCCCATGGGGCTGGGGGCAATTAAAATTGGATCCCGCAGACAGACCGGGCCTCGCCAACATGTCCAATATGATGCCGATTTACGGCGCCGCCAGGGCCGAACTTGGGCAATATTGTGCTTTTGGTTACAATTAAGTGATCGAAATTCGTGAGCGAGACGTCATCCGGCGGCGATTCCAATGGTTCCCAACCGAAGAGGTACCCAATGAACCGGAGCATCAACTTGACCGACGACCTGCTGGACTACATTCATCGGGTCGGCACCCGCGAACATCCGGTGCTCGCCCAATGCCGGGAACAGACCGCCACTATAGGCTGGCAAGCCATTATGCAAATCTCCGCCGAGCAGGGCGCCTTTATGGCGATGCTGGTGCGGCTCATAGGGGCACGGCACACTCTCGAGATCGGCACGTTTACCGGCTATAGCGCTCTTGCGGTTGCCCTTGCCTTACCCCATGACGGCCGCCTCGTTGCTTGCGACATTGACCCCGACATGATGAAAAGGGCGCGCCGCCATTGGGAGAATGCAGGTGTGGCGGACAAAATCGACGCCAAAGTCGGTCCGGCCATCGACAGTCTGCAAACGCTGATTGATGGCGCAGACGGTAACCCGCTGTTTGATTTTGCTTTCATCGACGCCGACAAAACAAATTACGACTCTTATTACGAATACTGCCTAAAGCTTGTACGTGTTGGCGGGCTCATCGCCATTGATAATGTGTTATGGTCCGGAAGCGTTATCGATCCCGATGACACATCGGACGATACGGTGGCACTCCGTTTGCTGAACAATAAAATTGCTGAAGACGACCGTGTCGACATCGCCCTTGTGCCCATTGGCGATGGGGTTACGTTGTGCCGCAAGCGCTAACCTCTAGAGCGCATTCACAAAAAGTGTACGCGGTTTTTGGGTTCGAATGTGCGACCAAAACAAATCCAAACCACGTTCCCTGATTCAATGATTTGTGAACGTGGTCTGGACGGCCAGATACTTGCAATTCAAGGCCAAAAGCGCCTTGCTCGTCCGTAATGACAGAACAGCCCTCTTCGAATTTCTTTAACGTAAAAATCCGGTCGCAAAACCGCCTTGCCGCGGTATTTCCCGTTCAATTCAGCCGCCGCGAGCTGAACGATATTCTTTCGATTTACGGTACCGGCGTCATTAATGGCGAGTGGCGCGACTATGCCATTGACCATCTAGGGGATCGCGCCATATTTAGTATTTTCCGTCGCTCTAGCGAGGTGCCGCTCTACCGTGTGGAAAAGCATCCCGCTCTGGAAAAACGGCAAGGGCTTTATTCGGTTATTACGGCCACGGGTTTGATCCTCAAACGAGGCCACGAACTTAAGAACGTGCTCAAAGTTTTTGATAAAAGAAAATTTCGCGTGGTCGAGTAGCGCGCACACTAGAGCGCGTTGACAAAAGATGGAATCGCTAACGTGCTCTAAGTCTTTGTTTTGTCGCGCATTCGGACGGAAAACCGGTGCCCACTTTTCCTGAATGCGCTCTATTTGTTAACTGCGGGCGCCGCCGAATAGACGCAATAACATCAAGAACAGATTGATGAAATCCAAATAGAGACGTAAAGCGCCATGAATGGCGGTCTTGCCCGCAGTCTCCTCGTCCATTCCCTCGTAATAGTTTTGCTTGATGCGCTGTGTGTCGTAGGCGGTAAGACCGACAAAGACCAGTACGCCGATCACCGAAATGGCAAAATGGAGCACAGACGAGGCAAGAAAAATATTCACGACGCTGGCAATGATAATGCCGATCAAACCCATGAACATGAAAGAGCCCATACCCGTCAGGTCGCGCCGCGTCGTGTAGCCGTAAAGACTCATAGCGCCAAAAGTGCCCGCTGTGATGAAAAACACCCGGGTAATTGAAACCGGCGAATAGATGAGAAAGATCGACGCCATGGACAATCCCATGACGGCGGCAAAAAGCCAGAATAAAATCTGCACCGTGCCTAATTTCATGCGATTGAGGCCGGCCGATATGGCAAACACGAAACCGAGCGGCGCCAATATGACCACCCACTTGAGAGGTGTTCCAAAGATCAACTGCAGCAAGGGATCAGAGCTTGCCGTGTAAAGCGCGACAATACCGGTAAGGCCGACACCCATGGTCATGTAATTATAAACGCGCAGCATGTATTTGCGCAGGCCTTCATCGATCTGGTAAGCCTTGGCTTGCGCGCTTTCACGCATGTAACGTTCCTGGAAGTCAGACATGATCAACTTATTCCCTCAATAACGCCTCACGTAGCAAGACTAAGTACCATATTGTGAATCGGTTTGACCAATTCAAGCAAGATTATTTTCGATTTCACTAAGCTGTTAACCTTAGGGTCCGGTTTTGATAGAATCAAACCCGGACCCTAAGGTGTTGTTTTGTTGTGTTTCCGGACGGAAAACCGGCATCCATTTTTCCTGGAAACACCCTAGATCAACCAAGTTTTACAAAAGGTTACCGGTGCCCCTCACTGAGCCCGCAAGACCGGCGCGACTTTCTGGCCCAAAGCCCGCCAAGTGCCCAAAAGACCCAGCAAAATAGTCACCAATGCGGCGCCCAATACGGTGCCCGCCAATGTGACGGGCAGCCAATGCCATTGCGCGTCCATCATCTGCGTCACGATGAGATAGGCGCCCAGGGTGCCGACCACCGCCGACAAAATCGCCGTGCCGAAACCCAAGATGGCATATTCGAGAACATAGGTTGCGAGAACCCGGCCCCGCGTCGCGCCCAATACTTTCAGAATAACCGCATCGTAGACGCGATGACGGTGGCCCGACGCAATGGCACCGGCCAGCACAAGGACCCCGGCGACGAGGGTGATACTGGTCGCCGCACGGACCGCTAACGCCAAATCCGCCAACAATTCACTGATCACTTCGATGGCATCTCTAATCCAGATGATCGACACGTTGGGGAAGGCGTCGGCAACCGCCCGGTACATTTGCTCTTCAATTTCCGGATCGACCCGCACCGTCACCATATTCTGTTGCGGTGCCTGTTCGAGCGCGCCGGGCGCAAAAATCACCGCAAACTCGGCGCTCCCTCGGCCCCATTCAATGGCACGTAGATTGACGATCTTGGCTTCGATAGAACGCCCGATAATGTCGAAGGTCAGCGTATCACCGATGCCGATGCCGAGTCCGCGCGCGATATCGGCACCGATCGAGATCGCTGGCGGACCGTCATAATCCGCCGGCCACCACTCGCCGTCGACGATCACGGTTCCCTCCGCAATATCCGCCCTGTAGGTCAAATTGCGCTCGCGCTGGTAAAACCAGCGTGCTTCCGGATTCACGCTATCGGGATCAATAATCTCACCATTAAGTTCTGTAATTCGTGCACGGACCATAGGAAAGCGCCTGTATTCCGAGGCATCCGGAAATGATGCGATGAGCTCGTCGAACGCCTGCGCTTGATCGCGTCGAATGTCGAGCATGAAAAATGACGGCGCGCGTTCGGGAAGTTCCTCTGTCACCTGACGCACAATATTGCCGTCGATGAGGGATATGGCGACCAAAAGAGTGAGCCCCAATCCCATGGACAGGACCACACTGGCTGTGGGCGCGCCCGGACGGTAAAGATTGGCCAGCGCCATGCGCAAACGGGTGTCTCGGGGTCGGCCCACCGCGCGCGCCAATTTCATAAAGCCGATCGCCTCGAGCCGCAGCAGAAAAAACAAACCCGCGGCCCCAATGATGAAGATGACGGCGAACATCCGATAGGGCGTGAGGCCAATTGCCAAGACGCACAGCATGGCCAACGCCAAGGCCGTGGCGAAAACATAGATCTTACGCGGCCAACGGTGGGTCGGCGCGACGATGTCGCGAAACAGACCCGCCGGCGACACTTCGCGGGCGCGAGCCAACGGCCAGATGGCAAAAGTCAAGGTTGCCAGAATTCCATATATGGCGGCAAAAATCAGCGGTTGCGGATAAACCGCTATTTCCGGCGGCACGGGCAGCATGTCACCGAAAGCATAGGCAACCAGATTTGGCGCCATGGCGCCAACAATCAGGCCAAAGACGATGCCCAAAACGGCAATGATCAAAATTTGAACCAGATAGATCTGAAATATCAGCCGTCCCGGCGCGCCCAGACATTTGAATGTGGCAATGACACTGGTCTTACCGTCGAGATAAGACTTCACCGCATTGCCGATTCCGACACCGCCGATAAGCAAAGCCGACAGCGCCACAAGCGTCAGGAACAAACTCACCCTGTCGATAAATTGTTCGGCATTGCGCGTGGCCTGTGCCGGATCGCGAATGCGCCATGGGGTTTCCTCAAAACGTTGTTCGGCCGTTTGTTTGACAATTTCCGACGTCAAACCGTTTTGCAACAATACACGATATTTGTATTCAACTTGGCTGCCGACTTGGACCAAATCGGTTAATGCCAAAGCCTGATGGGCCAAAAAAATGCGCGGCGCTAAAATGAAACCAGTGCCGACCCGGTCGGGTTCGCGTTCGACGACGGCGCGCACTTCCGCTTCCAAGGCACCAAGTTTAATCAAATCACCCGGCTGAATACCGAGCCGCGGCAACAGATTGGATTCAACCGCCACGCCCCAGTGTCCGTTACGTTCGGCTAAGGCCTCATGAAACGAGCCGCCCTCTTTCAGAACCACCGTGCCATAAAGCGGATAAGCGCTGTCGGCGGCCTTGAGTTCAACCAGATTACGGATATCGCTTTTAATGCCTCGCGCCATGGCACGAATCTCAGTGACCCTCGACACCTTGCCCAGTCGATTGAGCCAAGCACGTTCGTCCGCATTCACGTCCCTTTGTGTGAGTGTGACTTCAATGTCACCGCCCAGGATTGCGTGGGATTCAGCCATCACGCCATATCGGAATGCTTCCGTCATGGAGCCGACGGCGGCAATCGCGCCGACACCCAAAGCAAGGCAGGCCAAGAATACGCGGAAACCGTTGAGACCGCCGCGCAGTTCGCGCAATGCCAAACGAACGGCAAGGCTTATATTTGTGGTGTGCGGGGTCATCGGGAAAGCGTCGCTATGCCTTCTTTCGATGCGATACCGGGCATATCACTTTCCACGCGCCCATCTCGCAATCCGACGACGCGGTCGCAGCGCGATGCCAGAGACGGATCATGGGTGATAAGAATCAGCGTGGTATCGCGTTCGTCATGTAATCGGAAAATAAGATCGATGATCTGATCCCCTGTGGCACCGTCTAAATTGCCGGTTGGTTCGTCCGCCAACAGAATTTTTGGATTGGCGACAACCGCGCGCGCCAACGCGACGCGCTGCTGTTCGCCGCCGGAAAGTTGGCTTGGGTAATGGGTCAGACGGTGCCCGAGACCAACATCGTCAAGTTCTTCCGCGGCGTGGGCAAAGGCATCGGATCGCCCAGCCAATTCCAAAGGTATGGCCACGTTCTCGAGCGCCGTCATGGTCGGCACCAGATGAAAAGATTGAAACACAATGCCAATCGCATCACGGCGGAACCGGGCCAGTTCGTCTTCGCTCATATCCGTCAGCACGTGGCCCGCTGCCCGCACGACCCCAGATGTGGGCTTTTCGAGGCCGGCCAGTACCATGATCAATGTGGATTTGCCGGATCCGGAGGGGCCGACAAGCCCGACCGCCGCCCCCTTGGCGACCGACAAGTCGATACCGCGCAAGATGTTGACGGGCCCCGCTTCGCTTTGCAGCGTCAAATGAATGTCGCTGAGCTTGATCTGCGGTTCGGTGGAACTTTTGACGGTTGTCATGGGCTGCACTTTACTGCGCTATAGTCACATGGGAAAAGAATTTTACGGCTTGCCCTCCGTCTGCCGCATTAGCATGGCACAAAGGCAATCTAACTGGATATAGGTCCGGTGCTCTGGAATCAATGAGGGTTGTTTTGAAATTCAAGAATCTTGGCCGTTTCGCCTTGTTACTCTGCTTTTGGGCGACGAGCTGGAGCCCCGTTGAAGCGGATCCCGAGGCCAACGGCGGCCCTCTCATTCTGGTTGTGTTGGGTGACAGTATCACCGCAGGTTATGGCCTGGCGGAAGCCGAAGCCCTGCCCGTCAAGCTTGAACAAAAGCTACGACACGATGGCTTCAAGATCACTATCCGCAATGCGGGCATTTCCGGCGACACCACGGCGGGGGGCCGCGAACGTATCGACTGGTCGGTCGCTCAGGATGTCGATGCGGTGCTCGTGGCGCTTGGCGGTAATGATGTGTTGCGCGCCATTCCGCCCGAAGAAACGGAAAAAAATCTGAAATCGATCATAACCCAATTGCGTCAGCGCAATATCGCCGTTTTGCTGGCGGGCATGCTCGCTCTGCCCAATTACGGGCCTGAGTTCGGTGAAGAATTCAACGGCATTTATACCCGCCTGGCAGAAGAATTCGACGTGCCGCTCTACCCCTTTTTGCTCGATGGTGTGGCCACCGATCCGGCCTATAATCAAGCGGATGGTATCCATCCCAATGAAGCCGGTGTGGCCATCATTGTCGACCGGTTGGGGGCGTTCATTGCTTCGGCTTTGTCTTTGAAACCCGCCACATTGGATGAATTTGAGGTCGCACCTTAATCATTCGCCGCGCTTTCGTTTGCCCATTAGGGTCTTTCCGGTTTTGATGGAATCAAAACCTGACCCTAAGTTGTTGTTTTATCGTGTTTCCGGACGGAAAACCGGGTCCACTTTTCCTGGAAACACTCTAGGAGACCCATTCCATGGCACGCCTTTTCGTCGGTATCGCATTACCGCCATCCATTTGCGACCGGCTGATGAATTTGCAAAGCGGCCTGCCGGGCGCTCGCTGGCGACCCCGTGACAATTTGCATGTCAGCTTGGCCTTCATCGGCGATGTCGACAGTCATGAGGCCCGTGATATTGAACATGCGCTGGATCGACTCGACGCGCCGGCCTTTGACATTCGCTGCAAAGGATTGGGCCATTTCGGCAAGAGCCGGCCGCACACCCTGTGGGCCGGAATCGATGAAGCAGGCGAACTCAGCCACCTCGCCGGCAAAGTGGTGAATGTGCTCAAACGACTTGGCGTCAAGATCGAGAACCGGAAATACACGCCCCATGTGACCATCGCTTATTTACGCAATGCTAGACGCGACCATGTGAATGACTTTGTCGCCCGTCAGGATGATTTTGCCAGCGACCCCTTTTACGTGGACCGGTTCGTGCTGTACCAAAGCCATATGGGCAAAGGCGCCAGTCATTATGTCAGGCACGCCGAATTTGCCCTTGCCGCCTTTCCCTCGACGTTTGAAGAACAGCCATTGGATGACGACGTATAACAACATTGTGATTTTAACCGGGGCGGGTATTTCCGCGGAATCGGGCTTGGGTACCTTCCGTGACAAAGACGGATTGTGGACCAAATATGATTTGAACGACGTGGCCACGCCCGAAGGATTCCAACGGGACCCGGTGATGGTGCATCAATTTTACAACGCGCGGCGCAAGAATTTATTGAGCGCTAAAGCCAATGACGGGCATTACGCTTTGGCGCAACTCGAACGGCAGAGCAGGGGCACGGTGTGGGTCGTCACGCAGAATATCGATAACCTTCACGAGCAAGCGGGAACGACAAATCTTATTCACATGCATGGCGAGCTCTTGAAGAGCCGGTGTGCGACGTGCGGCTATATTGACACCAAAACACAAGATATCGGCACCGATACGGCGTGTCCGGTGTGCACGAAGACCGGCGTTATACGGCCCCACGTGGTTTGGTTTGGTGAGATGCCGCTTTATATGGATGACATCGCCGAACGGCTCACTTTGTGCGATCTATTCATTTCCATCGGCACCAGCGGCAGCGTCTATCCGGCCAGTGGCTTCGTCATGGAAGCCTTGCGCGCCGGGGCTCATACGGTGGAACTCAATCTCGAACCGTCGGACGGCGAATCTCTTTTCGCCGAAAAAATCTATGGACCGGCCACACAAGTCGTGCCGGCCTATGTAAAAAAACTCTTAAGCGCTTAGGGTCTTTCCGGTTTTGATAGAATCAAAACCGGAAAGACCCTAAGTTATTGATTTGTCGTGTTTCCGGACGGAAAACCGGTGTCCACTTTTCCTGGAAACACTCTAGGAGGAAGCGATGCCGAGCAAATTGCCAGCGGAACAACGCACGCAAGTATTACGC
>SMXP01000085.1 GCA_004356335.1 Alphaproteobacteria bacterium
AGCCCATAAGCCGGTATGTCACCGCAGCGCTGTGTCGCCACCAGTTCACCCATCAGACGCCCAGCTTCCGGATCTCCTGCTGAATAGACGCCGGTGACAAGGTCGATCTGCCGCGTGCAATCGCCGGCCGCCTTGGCCGCCTCATAGGGCGTCATCCAATCGGGCGGGGTCGGGTTGAGCCATAGATACATCGCCCAAAGGCCAACGCCCAAAACCGCGCAAAGACCGACGATCCAAGTGAGAAACCTACCCATGGCGGTCATTGTGGCACAAGTCGGGGTCGAGTTGTATGGCTTGCCAGCGCCCGTTTAGTCCTTTTTAAGCTCGGCCCTTTAGGCTCGCTCCTGTGGTTCCCTGTTACCAAGGATGCGGGTTATGTCTCCGGAAAATTTCGGCTCGGCCATACGGTTCGAACGGCGCCGCCAGATCGGTCGCAAACCGGGCGGCTATGCCAACACCTATTATGTGCGCTCGGAAGACGGCACCTTGGCGCTGAGAGCCCATACGATGAACGCCGGCACGGGCGGCGATACCATTTTCGTCGATGCCCAATCCGGCGTGCCGCAATTCGCCGTACATCCCAAGCGCAAGGTCTTGAACCTGAAATATGACGTGCTCGACACGACGGGCTCGGTGATCGGACGGCTCAAGCAGCATATGGGCGGCGGGCGCTCGTTTTGGTCGATCTTAGACGGCAACGGCGAAGAACGCGCCACCATTGTCGCCCCGGATACCATTCTGCAGCAGTTTTTGATGCAGACGCTCAACAGCGCGCGCGAGGCTTATACGTTTGTCATGGGCGAAGCTGCGTTCGCCACCCTCACCCAAGAACAGCGACCGCGGCAATATATGCGCGGCATCAAAAAGTTCATGTACGGATTATTCGCCCCGCGCGACTGGGTGTTGCGCATGGAACCGGACAATGTGGCGGGGCTCGACCCCCGCGTGCTCATTGCCGGGGCGCTGATGATGCAGGAACTCACCGTCACCGGCATAGACGATTAGAGCATTTCCAAGATTAATTGACTCATGAAAACGCTCTAGATTCTTAGTTTGGTCGCGTTTTCGGACGGAAAACCGGGCCCACTTTTCCTGAAAACGCTCTAGCAAACGGCGCATCCCGCTATTATTAAACCACCGCCGGCCTGCGGAAGATCTCTTCGTCCAACTGACCTTCGAATTTGCCCACCGCCACGGCCACCGCCGCATCGCCGGTCACATTGACCGCGGTGCGCGCCATATCGAGAATGCGATCGAACGGAAAAATGAAGCCGACTATAAGTGCTGTTTCCTCCGGTCCCAGATCAATCACCTGTAACACGGTGGCGAGCAGAAAGAGCGATGCGCTGGGAATGCCCGCAGCCCCCACGGATGCCAGGGTTGCCGTCAACCCGATCATCAAATAATCGGCAAAACTCAAATCAAGACCGAACACTTGCGCGGCGAACAGCGCGACAATGCCCAGATAAAGCGCGGTGCCGTCCATATTGATGGTGGCGCCCAAAGGAAGCACGCTGGAGGCCACCGCCCGCTTGACGCCCAGATTGTCGCTGACGCAGGACAGGGTCACCGGCAAGGTTGCGGAGCTGGACGATGTGGAAAAGGCAACCGCTTGCGCGTCTAAAATGCCGCGGAAAAAACGGATCAGGGGCAGGCGCAAGACGAACTTAATGAGCCCGCCGTAAACGACGACCATGTGAACCACGCATGCCACGTAAACCGCTACGGTCAAGGTGAAAATATTGAGCAAGGTGGCCGCCCCTTGGGTGCCGGCGACCCAGGCAATCAGGGCAAACACGCCGAAGGGCGCCAGCTCCATCACCATATGGGTGATCTGCAACATGACATCGGCGGCCGATGTGATGGCCTCACCGACCGGCCGGCCCTTGTCGCCGGCGACTAAAATGCCGATACCAAACAAAATCGCGAAAAAGATGATCGACAACACGTCGCCGTCGGCTAAAGCTCGGATCGGATTGTCCGGGATAATATTGATCAACCGTTCGACCAGGCCGGGTGCCGCAGCCACCGGCCGCGGGGCCGTGCCGGCCAGTTCGACGCCGACTCCCGGCGCCAAAACGGTGCCGAAGAAAAGCCCGATGGTAATCGCCAGGGCGGTGGTCACGAGATAAAGGCCGATCGCCTTAACCCCGATGGAGCCCAATTTGGCGGCGCTGCCTATGGAGGTGACCCCGGCCACCAGGGTGGTGAAGATGAGCGGCACCACCAGCATTCTGATGGCGTTGATAAACAGATCGCCAATCGGTTTGAGGATGACCGATTGTTCGCCCAACAAAAGACCGGCCACGATGCCCAGCACGAGACCCCCGATCACGCGTTTCCATAGCTTGATTTTGAACCATTTGCGCAGCATGGGGAGAGCCTTCCAAGGACAAGGAACGGAGGGGGTGGCAAGCGCGGCTACCATAAGGGCGCGCCCCGAACTCGTCAAAGGCTCAAAAGCGTGTCCCCGCGGAAAATACTGGTGCATTGGCCGCCCACAGGCCATATAAGGCCCATGAGCGTGACCTTTAAAAAGATGAACGGTCTGGGCAACGACTTTGTGGTGATCGACGCAAGGACCGACAAGATCGTCCTGAGCGAGACGGCCGCCGCGCGTATTGCCGACCGAAAGTCCGGCGTCGGCTGCGACCAGGTGATCGTCATGGAAAAGGGCGAGGCACCGGCCGATGTGTTCATGCGCATATACAATCAGGACGGCGGCGAAGTGGCGGCCTGCGGCAATGCGGCCCGCTGCATTGCCTATCTTGTGTTTAATGAAACCAATGCGGACAAGGTGATTGTGGAGACCAAAGCGGGATTGTTGCGCTGTACCGCCACCGGGCCGGACATTACCGTCGATATGGGTCCGCCCAAATTCAACTGGCAAGATATTCCCCTGACCGAGCGCATGGACACGCGCTTTGTCGACGTCAAACTGGGGCCGATCGATAATCCTGTTTTGATGGGGCCGAGTACCGTCAATGTGGGCAATCCCCATTGCATTTTCTTCGTCGATGACGCATCGGCGTATGACCTTGAGAAGTTCGGACCCATGGTCGAGTTTCATCCTTTGTTTCCGGAACGGGCCAATGTATCGCTGGCCCAAATCGTCGCGCCCGACGCCATTCGATTGCGCGTGTGGGAACGCGGCGTCGGAATCACGAAGGCGTGCGGCACGGCGGCGTGCGCCGTCGTGGCGGCCGCAGTGCGATTGGGGCGCGCGGAGCGCCAAGTCAGCGTTATGCTGGATGGCGGCTCCTTGTCGATCGACTGGCGGGAGAACAATGACCGGATATATATGACCGGGCCGGCAACCCTTGATTACGAAGATATTCTTGAGGCGTCCTATTTCGAGGGAGCCGGGCCATGACCGGTGCCCCCGCCCCACCCAAAGTGGTCACCTTTGGCTGCCGCCTCAACGCGTATGAGTCGGAAGTGATCCGCGGCCACGCCCGGCGAGCGAAATTGGACAACACGATCATTATCAACACCTGCGCGGTCACGCAAGAAGCCACACGCCAGGCACGCCAGGCAATCCGCCGCACACGGAGGGAACAACCCGATGCGCGCATTGTGGTCACCGGATGCGCGGCACAGATTGACCCGCAAAGTTTCGCCGACATGGCGGAAGTGGATTATGTCCTGGGCAATCAGGAAAAGATGCGCGCCCAAAACTATGCCGATATTGGTTTGGGATTGACCGAGCCGGTGCGCGTCAACGACATCATGTCGATCAAACAAACGGCGGCGCATATGATCGACGGTCTGGAAGGCCGGGTGCGCGCGTTCGTTCAAATCCAAAATGGCTGTGACCATCGTTGTACTTTTTGCATCATCCCGTATGGCCGGGGCAATTCGCGTAGCGTGCCCGCAGGCGCGCTGGTCGAACAAGTGCGCCGCCTGGTGCGCAACGGCTGCCCGGAAATTGTCCTGACCGGTGTCGATCTCACCGCTTATGGTCGCGATTTGCCCGGCGACATGACACTGGGTCTTTTGGTTGACAAAATCCTAAGGCTGGTGCCCGCTTTGGCGCGGCTGCGGCTGTCGTCGATCGATGCGGTGGAAGTCGATGAATTGCTGTTTCATCTGATCACACAAGACGACCGCGTGATGCCGCACCTCCATCTGTCTCTCCAATCGGGCGACAATCTCATTTTAAAGCGGATGAAGCGGCGTCATTCGCGTGACGACGCGATCGATTTTTGTACCCGTCTTCGTCACGCCCGTCCCGAGATCGCGTTGGGTGCCGACCTCATTGTGGGCTTTCCGACCGAAACGGATGAAATGTTCGCCAACACCCTGTCGCTGGTCGACGCCTGTGGACTCACATGGCTGCACGTCTTTCCGTTTTCGGCGCGCGACGGCACGCCGGCGGCCGACATGCCGCCGGTCCCGGGCGCGCTCATCAAACAACGCGCTGCCCGGTTGCGCCAAAAAGGTCAGGTGTCATTGCAAGCCCATTTACAAACTTATGTGAATTGCGCCGCACGGGCACTGATGGAAAGCCCGGACAGGGGCCGGCTCGACGATTATTCGCCGGTGCGTTTAGAAGGTGATACACGCCCGGCCGGGTCGACCATCCGGGTCCAATTGACCGGTCAGGATGGCCAAAGCTTATGGGGACATGTGGCGGCATGAGTCCTCCCGAACAGGAAGAAAAGGGAAAACGCACTTGGTTCGGACGGACCGGTCGGCAAACTAACGAGCCGGATGAGCGTAAGGCGGTGCCTGACAAACGGGGCTTGTTCAGGCGGCTCAAGGAAGGGCTCAGCCGGTCGAGCAGCGCGCTGACCCAAGGCGTTGCGACAATCTTCGCGAAGCGAAAGCTTGACGACCATACGTTGCAGGCCCTTGAAGATCTTCTGATCACCTCCGATTTCGGCGTCGATACCGCATCGCGCATTTGCGCCCGCCTGGCCGAGAATCGTTTCGACAAGGAAATCTCGCCGGACGAAGTACGCGCCGCCCTTGCGGATGACATCGCCAAGGTGTTGGAGCCGGTGGCTCAGCCTCTCGAAATCGATACGCGATACAAACCCCATATCGTTTTCGTGGTCGGTGTTAACGGAACCGGCAAGACCACCACAATCGGAAAGCTGGCGCTGCAATTTCGCAACCAAGGTCTCAAAGTGATGCTGGCCGCGGCTGATACGTTTCGCGCCGCCGCCATCGAACAACTTCAAATTTGGGGACAGCGCGCCGGTGTCCCGGTCGTCGCGAAGGACGCAGGCGCGGATGCCGCGGGACTCGTCTACGAGGCGATCGAGCGCGCCAGGAACGATCATATGGACGTCTTGATTGTCGACACTGCGGGACGGATGCAGAACAAAGCCCATCTTATGGCGGAACTCGAAAAGATGGGCCGCGTTGCGAAGAAACTGGATGATGACGCGCCCCATACGGTGTTGTTGGTGCTGGACGCTACGACCGGCCAGAATACGCTTGGGCAAGTTGAGGCGTTCAATCGAGCAGCCAAGCTGACCGGCCTCATCATGACCAAACTGGACGGCACCGCGCGCGGCGGCATTCTTGTCGCCGTCACCCACAAGTTCGGATTGCCGATTCATGCAATCGGCGTCGGCGAAAGCATTGACGATTTGCAACCGTTCGACGCGCGCGCCTTTGCCGACATACTGACCGGCGCCCCATGACCACCACACCAAAATCAGGCAAGTTGTTATCCAAATCCGAAGCCACGGGCACCTTTTCCCGGGTGGCCATCGATATGGGGCCGCTATTCGCTTTCTTCGGAGCCTATTTCTTAAGCAATTTGTTTGTTGCAACGGGTGTTTATTTGGTGGCGACAATCATTGCTCTAAGCATCGGCTATAGTCTCGAGCGACGCATCGCACCCATGCCGCTGCTCACCGGTATAATCGTGATGATTTTTGGCGGATTGACCCTGCTCCTCAATGACAAGCAGTTCATTTTGATGAAGCCGACAATCATCAATATGCTGTTTGCTTCAATTCTGTTTGCCGGACTTATGGCCGGCCGGCCTTTGATGAAGTACCTATTCGCAGAGGTTTTTGAGCTCACCGAACAAGGCTGGACCAAGATTTCCCTGCGCTGGGCATTGTTTTTCGTGTTCCTGGCCCTGCTCAACGAAGCCGTTTGGCGCAATTTTTCGGAGAGCTTTTGGGTCACCTTTAAAATATTCGGCGTCCTGCCTCTTACGCTTGCTTTTGGCATGGCCCAGGTGCCTCTTTTGAGGAAATACGCCCCGGATGACGATGAAGTAGATGAGATTGATCGCCCCTAGACCCCCGTTCACAATTCATTGAATCAGGGAACGGGGGTCTAGATTTGTTATAGGGTCGCCCATTCGAACCCAAAAACCGCGTACACTTTTTGTGAATGGGCTCTAGATTCCGCGCAATCAAAGCCAACTATCGCGATGTCGGCCCGCGCCTCCTCCCATGTTTCGCGTACCACCTCCTGCTCGAGCGTCTCATGTTCTTCGAGATAACCGGCCGGCGACGTCCAATAGCCACGCCCGGGCCCGACTAATTTATAAAAACATGCGTCTTTTCAATGACTTACAAAATGTTTGGCGGCCCATAGATTTTCATTTTCGGCTGAACAGTAGACTGATCGTCCGTTTAGACACTTTTCCAGTTTTAAAATCGTCTTGACGCGGACGCTTGAAACAACGGTAAATCAATTGCTAAGATGCAAACGAGTATCCGGATACCGTTCGTAGTGAGATTATTTTTACTCGCATCGTTGAGTATTCCAACTTTTTCCGCGGATATTCTCGAGTTGAATCATAATTGACAATAAATAGAGGTCAAAAATGGCTAAATCCAATCTTGATAAATCGGTGGGTCACTTGCTGCGACGGGCGCAACAATACTCGTTTGATATGTATGCCAACCAAGTCGGCACCGGCGGACTTACGCCGCGCCAATTTGCCGTCCTTCAGGCGGTCTCGGAAAATCCGGGCTTAAGTCAAACCGATCTGGTGAAAAGAACCGGTATCGATCGCAGTACCTTGGCTGACATGATCAGCCGCATGCTCAAAAAGGGCATTTTGGCGCGCCACCGCACCAAGTCGGACGCGCGGGCCAATGCGGTTTCCGTGACGGCGTCGGGCAAGCGCGCCATGAAAGGCGCTGCTTCAAAAGTAGCCAAGGCGGATCGCGATGTGCTTAAGGCCGTGCCCAAGGCCCAGCAGGCGGGTTTCCTGAAGGCTCTGACGGCGATTTCCGCGGAAATCGATAAGGAATTGAATGCCTCTTCTGCCGCCGCCAAGAAACGCCCGGCGAAAAAGGCAGCAAAACGAAAGACCGCTAAGCGAAAAACCACGCGCAAGAAAAAATAGCACACAGATGAATGGGCTCTAGACCACGTTCACAATTCATTGAATCAGGGAACGTGGTCTAGATTCTTTAGTGGTCGCGCATCCGAACCCAAAAACAGCGTACACCCCGGCCTTCGCCGGGACATGCTTTTTGTGAATGCGCTCTAAGGTCTTTGTGCGGCAGCCAAAGCCGGCATGATCTTGCGGGCCAGATCTGCCGGCAAAAGCGGCCCGACATGCTTTAAGATGACGCGGCCATCGCCGTCGACGATGAACGTTTCCGGCACGCCCGTTATGCCCCATTCGATGCCGGCGCGCCCCGCTTCGTCAAAGCCGATAAGCTCGAAAGGATCGCCCAAATTGTCGAGAAAAGCGCGGGCATCTGCCACTTCATCTTTATAATTGATGCCGTAAAGCGTTATGTCGGCACGCTCGGACAGTGTCATAAGTTGGGCATGTTCGATCCGACAGGGGCCACACCACGATGCCCAAAAGTTGACCACCGATATGTGCCCCTTTTTGAGATCCCCATCGCTAAAGCGCTTATTTTCGTCGAGTGTTGGGCCGTCTCCCAGCACCGGCAAATCAAACGGACGGACTTCCTTACCGATCAGGGTGGACGAAAGTTCGTCGAGGTTTTCCGTACGCAACGCCACAAAGAAAACCACAATAAGGATCAGAAAAATCACAACGGGAATTGAATACGCAAGTCGCATGATGTCCACTTCGCTCGAAAATGCTCTAGCCAAATCAGAGTCTAAGCCTCTGTGTCTTCAGTTTGCGAGTTTTCAATCGCCGCGAGAATTGTTTGTTGTTTCCGGTAATTGGCCAGGGTGTTTATGACAAGTCCAGCCAAGACAACGATGGAAATCAGAAATGCCGGCCAAACGTAAGCCGCGTACCCGCCCATGGAAAAAAATTCGGCCATCGTCAACCTATCCGGCCGCTTGAGCCAATTGCAAACTGCGAACACGCCGTTTCATAATCTCGGTTCGCATACGGATAAAGAGTAATGCAAAGAAAAATACAGTATAGGCGACCGCCATAATAAGAAGAGGTGTGAGGATCGTCCAATGAATAGCCGGGCCGTCGAGCCGCGAAATACTTGCCGGTTGATGCAGCGTGTTCCACCAATCGACGGAAAATTTGACGATCGGCACATTGATAAAGCCGACAACCCCAAGTATGGCTGCCGCCCGGCCGGCCTTTTGCGGATCGTCAATGGTCTCCCATAGCGCCATATAGCCGATATAGATAAAGAACAACACGAGAAAGGACGTCAGGCGCGCATCCCATACCCAGAACGTGCCCCACATGGGCTGGCCCCACAACATGCCCGTCACCAGCGCGAGAAACGTAAAGGCAGCGCCCAAAGGGGCCGCGGATTTGGCCGCAACATCGGCCAAAGCATGGCGCCAAATGAGCGATATCACGCTGGCCGTAGCGATCAGTGAATAGCAAAGTAGGCTCAACCAAGCGGCGGGCACATGGACGAACATGATCCGCACCGTATCGCCTTGTTGGTAATCGGGCGGCGCAAAAACCAACCCCCAAATGAAACCCACGACCATCAAGAGCGCCGCGGCACCGATCAGCCAGGGCAGCAAGACGCCGCTCAGCGTCATGAAGCGGTGCGGGTTGGCGAAAGACCACATGGATGATCATTTAGACCGTCCGGCAAGCGCCCGCAAGGTAAGCAATGACGCAGCCCGGCTCGGATTTATTCCAGATGAAGGCGCAGGCCCGCTGCCGCGGCAAAGGGCCCGACCACAAACCCGATCAGGGACACCGCCGTAAGCAGCAAAAGATTGGCCTCGCCCACCTCGATGCCTTGACCTGCAGCCTGGGCCCGCTCGGCCGCTGCGACCGCGCCGACGCCGAAAATCAAGATCGGGACATAAAGCGGCAAGACCAGAAGGGCGGTCAGCAGACCGGCGCGGCGCACACTGACCGTCAAAGCGGCACCCATGGCGCCCAAAAACGTGAGGCCGAGCGTGCCGATCGCCAATGTGACGGTGAGCATGACCAGACCCACCAGGTGCATGTTGAGCATGACGGCCAATACCGGTGCGGCAACAATCAGCGGCAGCGCATTGGCCAACCAGTGGGCCAGGCTCTTGGCGAGCACCACCAGCTCAAGCGATAACGGCGACAGAACAAGCACGTCTAAACTGCCATCTTCGAAATCCGCCTGAAAAAGGCGGTCCAATGTGAGCAGCGAGGCAAGAATAAAAGCCACCCAAAGAATCCCCGGGGCGACCCGCTGCAA
>SMXP01000086.1 GCA_004356335.1 Alphaproteobacteria bacterium
CACGCCGTGAGCACTCAGATAATCGCCAACAAAGTGAATAAGTTCCAAGTTTGAGTCCCGGCTTGTGGTGTCAAAAGACACAAGCTTGGAGATCATATCGATCGGCGTAAAAACGGGCGCGGCCATATCTTCCTTTCACCCCACCGTCAAGCACGCCAAAAATTAGGCGCAAAAAGAACCAGGACGGTGAAAAGTTCCAGCCGTCCGAGCAACATTCCAAGTGACAATAACCATTTGGCCCCATCGGGTAGCGAGGCAAATGTGCCCGACGGACCGACAATTTTCCCGAGGCCGGGCCCGACATTGGCAATGGCAGAACCCGCCGCAGACAATGCGGTAAGAGAATCCAAGCCGAACGCCGACAAGCTGATAGCAAGAATCGCAAAGCAAACGAAAAACAAAAAGAAAAAACTCATGACTGAGGATGTCACATCGTCGGTTATGACGCGGCCGTTATATTTGGCAGAAAAAACACCATGAGGATGGACCATGCGTTTGGCATGAGACCAAACAGCAGCATGAGCAACTTGAAATCGGAAAATCTTGATACCGCAAGATGTCGAACCGGCGCAGCCGCCAACGAACATCATGCAAAAGAATGCCATGACGGCAAAAGGCCCCCAAGCTCCATAATCGCTGGTCGCATAACCGGTGCCGGTCATAATCGATACAACGTTGAACGAGGCATAGCGCAACGCCTGCCACCCGCCGTTAATGCCGGCCCACATTTGATAAACCGTCAAGGTCAGCACAAGAAAAAGGGCAATGGCGAGAAACCACCGGACCTGAGTATCCACCAAGAGCGGCCGCGGCTTGCCTCTTAGGACCTGAAGGTAAAGCACGAAAGGAAGACTGCCTAAGATCATGAACAGAACCGCCGTATAATCGATCCATATATTATCAAACACCCCCAGCGAGTCGTCCGACGTGGAGAAACCACCGGTCGCAATGGTCGTCATGGCATGAGTCATCGCATCGAATGCAGGCATACCCGCCACGGCGTAACAGATCATGCAGGCAACCGACACGATTACATAGACCGCTGCAATTGACCCGGCGATTTGAGTTGCGCGCGGCAAAATCTTTTCCGAGGTGTCGGACGATTCCAGACGAAAAATTTGCATACCGCCGACTTGCAGCATGGGCAGAATGACGATCGCCATAATGATGATTCCGATTCCGCCCAACCATTGCAACAAAGCACGCCATAACAATATGCCCGGCGGCGCATCGCCGAGATGCTGAACAACGGTCGATCCTGTGGTCGTCAGTCCGGACATGGCCTCAAAAAAGGCGTCCGTATAGTCCAAACCGATTTCCGAAAACCGGAAAGGTAGCGCGCCAAACGCCGTGCATAAGACCCAAGCCGAGGTGGTCAACAGAAAGGCTTGCTGAACACTCAATCCTCCCGCATGCCCCCAATTGGTCAAGGCCATGCTGACACCGACAAATAAAGTTATGCCGCAGGCCGTGATAAATACTTTCCAATCCGGATGGCCCGCGTTCAAATCCACCAAGGCCGGTAAAAGCATGGCAAGGCCCAACAGCGAGAGCAAAACGCCATTGACCAATAATATGGGGCGGACATCGAGCACGACGGAACGAAGCCTTTCCTAAATCCGGGAGGGGCGGCTCATTTATGGCTCAGTGGAGGCTATAATTCTGATACGGGCTATCCAGTGAGAATGTCGGGATTTCGACGTCAAAGGTTTCACCGTCTTCACTCTGCATTTCATAAACACCTGTCATGAAGCCGGTGGGTGTGCCAAGGGGTGCACCGCTGGTGTATTCAAAACTCTCTCCGGGACGCAACACCGGCTGCTCTCCGACCACACCAACCCCGCGCACTTCTTGAGTGTGGCCTGTGGAGTCCGTAATGCGCCAGTAACGCGTGCGCAATTGGACCGTCTTTGCCCCACGATTCTCGATTTGAATCGTATAGGCCCAGACATAATGATTGTCTTCCGGCTGCGATTGTTCCTCAAGATAGACCGGTTCGACCACGACGCGAATGTCGCGGGTAATCGCTTGATAGGTGCCTGTGTTTGCAATGTCTTCCATAAATGCGAGCCTTAGACTGAACTCAACGCTTGGGCAAGATCTTCCTTCAAGTCGGCGGGATCCTCAAGCCCCACGGAAAGCCGAAGAGTGCCCTCCGTAATGCCTATTTCTTGGCGTTCTTCCTCACTGAGGCGCTGATGTGTGGTGGTGCGGGGATGGGTAATAAGCGTTTTGGAATCACCTAAATTGTTCGAAATATCGATAATCGACAAGCTGTTGGCGAAGCGGAATGCGGCCGCTTGGCCACCTTTGATCTCTACGGTGATCACGCTTCCCCCCATATCCATCTGGGACATGGCCAATTCGTGCTGCGGGTGATCGGGCCGGCCAGGATATAACACTTTGGAAAACTTCTTCTGGTCGGCGATAAAATCCGCCACCTCCAAGGCATTGCGGCACATTTGACGAACCCGCAGATCAAGGGTCTCGAGACTCTTGAGTAACACCCACGCGTTAAACGGACTCAAGGACGGCCCGGTTTGACGCAAGAAAGTGTGCACATAATCATTGATGAATTCCTCGCCCGCAAGA
The DNA here is from genome assembly GCA_004356335.1 of Alphaproteobacteria bacterium. Lineage (GTDB taxonomy): Bacteria > Pseudomonadota > Alphaproteobacteria > SMXP01 > SMXP01 > SMXP01. The sequence continues at coordinate 2,593 of SMXP01000086.1, forward strand.
ATCGCACCGCCTAAACAGCGGCCCTGACCGTCAATATGTTTGGTTGCCGAATAAACCACCACGTCCGCGTCGTATTCCATGGGACGTTGCAAAATGGGTGTCGCGAAAACATTGTCGACGATGACCCGAGCGCCCGCCTCATGGGCGATGTCGATCACGGCTTTGATATCGATGATGTCGAGCGTAGGATTCGCCGGCGTTTCGAGAAAAAACATTTTGGTGTTGGGGCGCACGGCAGCGGCCCACTGATCGTTATCACGGCCGTCGACAAACGTGTGGTCCACGCCAAAGCGCGGCAACAGCGTATCCACCACATAACGGCAGGAACCGAACAGGGCCCGTGCGGACACCACATGATCGCCCGTATTGAGGTAACACAGCATGGCAGCCGTGACCGCAGCCATGCCGGTCGCCGTAGCGCGCGCCGCGTCCGCGCCTTCCAGTAAGGCCATGCGTTCTTCGAACATACCAACCGTCGGATTGGCGAACCGGCTATAAATCATACCCTCGGATTCGCCGGCAAAACGCGCCGCCGCCTCTTCGGCGCTGGGATACACGTAACCAGAAGTCAGAAACAGGCCTTCCGACGTCTCACCGAATTGAGACCGATTGGTGCCGCCCCGCACCATTTTGGTCGCCAGGCGCCAGTTCTTGGCATCCGGGTGTTTGCCGACGGCACCGGGTTTTGGGCCTGAAGGGATGGATGGATCAGTCATGTGAAAACCCTAATTCTGTACCGGGCACCGAAACAAGGGGTCTGGCCATCATAACCGCCGTTTGCGGTCCAATCGGCCCGTTAGGAGTTCACCCCCGCCAGTGTGACCGTGGCTTTTAGGTTGAAAGCATAATCCGGTCAAGGACGGCGCCCGTCGCCTTATCCCCATAAAGTCCACAGGGTCTCCTGTGGATAGTGTGGAAAAATATACGCCTTCAACTTCAACTATGGTCTGCTCCGCCCGACCCCTACAATCTCGGGCCGGTAGAATATTTGTCTTGATCGCCATCGGCTTCTTTTAGAGCGCATTCAGGAAAAGTGGGGACCGGTTTTCCGTCCGAATGCACGATAAAACAAAGACTTAGAGTACGTTAGAGGGATGCCATCTTTTGTGAACGTACTCTAGTGACATTAAAGGGCCAATCCGGTCATTCAATCCAGCATAGCCGGTTCGGCGAAGGCGGTCGACGCCGGTTTGGATTCGACAAGCTATATGACGTCGGCCATGGTAATCTTAAGGGGTCCTGGGGTGATTCCCTGCCATTGGACGCGTAGCAAAGGATCGCGTTGGCTGTCTGCGCTGAGCTCGGCAAAACCATGAACACATTATTTGACGTCCATGAGGACGATCCCGAATCGCAGACCAGCGACCATCGAGGCCGACCGCCCGACGGCATCTTGCCGACCCATGTCATTCGTTCCCTGATCGACAATCGTCAGATCTGGGCCGGCCAAGACATCCCCGAGAGTCAAATTCAGCCGGCCAGCCTGGATTTGAGGCTAGGGTCTGTAGCCTATCGCATTCGCGCCAGTTTCCTACCCGGATCGGAGCACCGGGTGCGGCAGAAAATCGGCGGGGTCACACTCCATGAAATTGACCTCAGCCAGGGTGCGGTTCTTGAACGTGGCTGCGTCTATCTGGTGCCCCTTTTGGAATCCCTGAATTTGCCGCCGCGTATTTCGGGCATCGCCAACCCGAGAAGCTCAACCGGCCGGCTGGATGTTTTCACCAGGCTGATCACTGATTGCGGCACCGCCTTCGACCGTGTCGACCCGGGTTATCAAGGCCCGCTTTATGCGGAAATTTCTCCTCGCACCTTCAGTATTTTGGTGCGCACCGGATCCCGCCTCAATCAATTGCGTTTTCGCCGCGGTACACCCAAATATTCCGACGCCCAGCTGCGCGCCCTGCAACATGAATATACGCTGGTTGAAGGCAGCAACGATATCGACCAAGGGATCGGTCTTGCCATAGACCTTGTGGGCCAGCCCGAAACCGGCCTGGTCGGCTACCGCGCCAAGCGGCATGCCGGCCTGGTCGATATTGACCTAACGAGCGCTTATGATCCGGCGGAATATTGGGAACCCGTTTACGCCCATAAGGACAATGGCATTATTCTGGATCCGGATGAATTCTACATATTAGCGTCGAAACAAGCCGTCCACGTGCCGCCCGATTATGCCGCTGAAATGGTGCCTTTCAATCCCATTGTCGGCGAATTTCGTGTGCATTACGCGGGGTTTTTCGATCCGGGTTTCGGCCATGCGGCGGCCGACGGCGACGGCGCCCGCGCGGTGCTGGAAGTCCGCAGTCACGAAGTGCCCTTCATCTTGACCGATGGTCAGATTATCGGCCGACTGATTTACGAAAAACTCACCGAGCCGCCGGAAAAGATTTACGGCAGTGACATTGGATCGAGCTATCAGAGGCAGGGTCTTAAGCTGTCCAAGCATTTTCGAGCATGGCCCTAAGGCCTAGAGCGCATTCACAAAAAGTGTACGCGGTTTTTGGGTTCGAATGCGCGACAAAACAAAGACCTAGAGCACGTTAGTGATTCCATCTTTTGTGAACGTGCTCTAGGGCGCATTCAGGAAAAGCATGTCCCGGCGAAGGCCGGGGTGGCCACCGGTTTTTTCCTTCATCCCATCGCGATCATTATTGCAGCGCCGGGGCGACCCTTTCGCCAATCAGCCGAATCGACGCTGCCGGATTGCCGTAGAGCCTGAGACCGAATTCCGTAAAGCCCGCGTCTTTGAATTTTCTCAACTCCTCGATCAATTCATCAACATCGCCGAGATCACCGGTAAACGTCATGTTATCCACCAAGGCGTCAAAAATTCTGTCGGGAACACCTTCGACCACGGGGCTGTTTTGAATATAGGCCTTACCGAAATCGTCAAATCGGGCTTCGACCAACGCACAATCCTCCTGGTTCATGAATGAGGAAATGAAGCGATAATCCAACATACCCCTTACCCAAATTTTCGAACGGGCTTCCCTGACCGCCGCCTCGCGGTCTTGCTTGACATGCCAGGGCATCAAATTGCTGATGCGAAAGTCCTCTTTGGATCGTCCACTGGCCGCCAAACCCTGATGGATGGACGTAACGTAATGGTCAGCCAATTGGATCGGAATATCGGATCCCATAACGCCATGGGCCACCTTTGTCGCCATTTTCAGCATTTGCGGCCCACTTGCTCCGATGTAAATGTGCGGCGGCTCATCGGTTGCCCAATCGGGCCGATAACCATGTACCTGAAACACTTCCCCATCAAAGTTGAGCACTTTATCGGCCGAGACCTGTTTCAAGAATTCGACGCATTCCTGCACACCCCTGACCATTCGTGGATACATGGTGCGGCGATGGGGTTTGAGTGCCATACCAATCGACGTGCCGCCACCGCCGCCGACAATCAGATTGGCGCGGCCGTGGGACATTTCATTCAAAGAAAAAAGCAGATTGGCCATTTTGAGCGGATGAAGTTCGAACGGACTAATGGCAATGGGACCCATGCGAATGGTGCTCGATTGCCGCGCGAGGACGGAAAAGCACATGAACGGATCTCTTGACGACATAATGTTGGCCGTCCAAACGGCGCCAAGCCCATAGCTTTCCGCGAGCAAACCCAATTCGCAAAAAGTGTCGGCGGATGAGTCCGGTTCGAAAATGACATCAATCCTCATGGCGCCTATCTCCTGTTTCGTTTCATGGGGCTCAAACGGAAAGCATCTGCGTTGATCCGGGTTGTGCCGGCGCTTTCTCCCTATGGTGCCATGACTTCAACCGCCTGGGCGGCCCGGTCCGGCGCCGCTCTTGCGCAGTTCAGCCCAACTTGTGCTATCGATTTTATCGAGAACGTCGGCGTAAAGACGGGTGGCGCGCTCCAGCCCGTTGGGATGAATGGTGTCGATGCGATCGCCGGTCGAATGATACCACAGATTGGCATCGAGTATTTGGGCGACGGGGTAACCCGCTTCATAAAAACCAAAGGCATCGCCGGTCGGCCGGTTCCCCACCATGGACCCAATCACCAAGCCATAACGGTCGATGGCGTCGCGATAAAACGAAATGAGACTTGGATTTCTGTTGGAGACCGTTAGAGATCTGGTACCTTGAGCGGTATTAATCGCGAGTTGCCCAGGGTTTGTTCGGTTATGAAATTTGAGCTCTCCCCGATAGAAACTCATAATCGACGACGGGTGCTCGATATTGAAGACGAACACGGTCTTGGCCAAAATGTCGGTGTGTTCTTTGATGAAGGCTGCCACACCATCTGAAAATTCATGATGGCCGCTTGTTCCGACAAATAGCATATTGCGATTTGGTTTCGTTGCTCCAGATGTCGAATAATGTTTAGCCAAAGCCAAAAGCGATGCCAGCCCACCACCATTGTCATTAGCCGCCTCAAAATAACCGTCAAGATGGGCCACAAGCACAATATATTCATCGATGCGGCCCCGGATCATGCCGATGACGTTTTTGCCCTGCCAATCGTCTCTCACTTCCGTTTGGAGATTTAGACGAGCTGTTATGGGATTGGACGCCCCCGCGGCGGCGATGGCGTCTTTGACGAAACGACCGTCATCGCCCCCTAATATGAAAGAGGGCGCGTCCGGCGGGCCCATATCTTCAAGGGCGTATTGATAATTGCCCGGCACCGCCAAAGCCATGAGAACGCCCACGGCGCCGGCTTCTATAATATTATTCACATTACCGCGGGCGGTCTGGAAAAACGGATCTGTTTCCAAAGCGCCATGTATGACCGCGATTTTGCCTGTGACATCGCGACCCACAAGATCGACCGGGTGACCCAGTCCAACATAGACAAGCTCTGCTTCCAAATCGACAACCGAGATGGCACCGGTTGACAGTTGCAGCGCCGGAAAAGCGGATGTCAGCGCCACGTCTTCGGTCCCTGCCCCATAGGCGGGGTCGCCGATCAAGGTGACCTGCCAATCCAGGGGCCACCATTGTTTGCCCCCTTGAACCGTCTCCGTACGCACATCCTCCAGCCCGAACCGACTGAATAACGTCGCCATATAATCGGCGATTGTCCGTTCCGATTCAGATCCCGCAATGCGGCCCCAATAGCGCTCTCCTTCGGGCCGCGTCTGTTGGGTAATGTCCATAATGTCTTGCAGGTAGCCATGCACTTGGTCGCCGGTGATATCCGTATAGGGGTCCTCAGCCTCGGATAGCCGGAGACTTAGGGGCGGAATATCGGGGTTTTGGTAGGCTTCGTGAAATCCTCGGGACCATTTTGCCCGCGCCTCGAGGGTGTCAATGCCAAACCACGCCTGTTGCCCCTGAGCCCGCGCCGGGACCGCGCCCAGCCAAATGGTCCCCAGGAAAATACCCAAAAAGACCCATAAACATATGGCCGCTCTTGTTTTGCCGATCCGTTGCATCGCCCATCTCCCTGGTTATTGGCTCCCCGGATTGTCGCGCCTTTTCGCGCCGGCAAGCAATCACATGTATCGAGCCGTCCACACCATAAAGCGCAGGACGGGCGCAATTCTAGACCCCCGTTCACAATTCATTGAATCAGAGAACGGGGGTCTAGATTCTTTAGTGGTCGCGCATTCGAACCCAAAATCCGCGGACACTTTTTGTGAATGCGCTCTAGGGGCCGGCAAAAGCGCACAAATGTGACCGCCGTCACAGCGTAAAGGGCGCTCGGTCCTTAAGGTCAACATCGTTGAAACATTTAAGGATCGGGAGGTTGAAATGTTGGGTCGCGCTTTTTCAGTCACACTTTCTCTGACAATCATGGCGAGTGCATTTTGGCTTTATCTGTCCGTCTGATCGGGCACAACCGTTTAATCAGGCACAGCCTGTGGACCGCGATCCTAATTGGAACACGCCCCCGATCACGTCCAACCCTCGAACACCCCCCGACCTCCCCGTTTGACCCTGGAGCCCCCCGCTCCAGGGTCTTTTTTGCGCTGATCCGGCGAAAAATCTTGACTTGGGATTGCCGCTTGGAGGGGGATCGCCGCTTGGAGGTCGCGCCGAGCGCCAATGGGTATTGCCGCTGGTGTATACAACAGCCAAAGGTCATAATTAACTCAGCAAACCGAGGGAGGATATTATGAAAGCTCTCGTAAAGCAGTTTCTGGACAATCAAATCTCGCGGCGCGGCTTCATGAAGGAGCTGACCGCTTTGGGCGTGTCACTGGCGTCGGCCGAGGCTCTGCTCGACGGCCTTATTTCCGAGTCGTTCGCCCAAGAGACAGCGGAAGCCGGAACAACAAGAGAAGTGACCGGCAATGGTGCCGATCTCATGATCGAGTCGCTGTTGGACGCCGGCGTGAAATATGTGTTCAACGGAACCGGCGCCGGCGTGAATCGGTTTTTCGACACCATAGTGACCCGGCCGCAAATGAAAAACTTTCTGGCTACCAATGAAGGCCAGTGTGTCGCCATGGCGGAAGGCTATCATCTGGCCTCCGGAGAATTGGGCGTCACCATCATACCTAAGGCCGGTCTCGGCAATGCTGCCGGAAATATTTACAACGCCCTGGCCAATCGGTCGTCGCTTTTGGTCATAACCGCGCGCGAAAGCGGCGAGATGGCGGGTCGGTACGGCGATCTTGAGCTGGTTGATTGGCAGGAGGTCATGGACCCCTTCATGAAGTGGAGCTACCGGATACGCCACTTGGATCGGGTCCCGGAGCTAACAAGACGGGCGATTACCGTCGCACGCACGGCGCCCGGCGGGGTGAGCTTTCTCCAAATGAATGAAGAACTATACGAACAAGAGGGCACAGGTACGCTTATCGCTTCGAGTAAGTTCCACGTGACCTCCAAAATAAGGCCTAAGCCTGAGGCGATTATGGATGTCGCCAAATTGCTGCTCGATTCACAGAACCCACTGATCACGGTGGGGTATGAAGTGACCAGGGCCGGGGCGAACGAAAAGATGGTGGAGTTCGCCGATCTCTTGGCACTTCGTGTAACGTCAGGTATGAGCGGTTTTGCTGACTTTCCCACGAATCACCCCTTGTACTTGGGCAGCTTTTCGCCATGGGCTTCATACAATAGAGACGCCGACTTTTACATGAGCATCGGCTCACCCATGCCCGACGAAGCCCGCTATGTGCATCGCGGACCGCCGCCGCCAAAAGCGAAAACCGTCCACATCTCTCTAGAGCCAGAAATGCTGGCGATCGCCCATCCGAGCGACGCCAATATCGTGGCTGATGCAGGAGAAGCCATCTCCGATTTGATTGAAGCGGTTAAAAGCCTTGCGACAAAGGAACGGATCAATTCAATCAAGGAAGAAAGGTACGACAAAGTTAGACAGTATACGGAGGGCCAGAGAAAACGGAGAATGGATGGCGTCAAAGAATCTTGGGACAAGGCACCCATGAGTTATGGGCGTGTCTCAACTGAATTAAACGACCTGCTTGAAGACGACGCAATTATTATACACGAGCCCCTGCGTGGCGCTTTGGACTGGTTCGATTTGGGATACGGCAATAAAACCGAATTGGGTGTTGCGGGTGCTTCGATACTTGGTTGGGCGACGGGGGTCGCGTTGGGCGCCAAGATTGCCAAGCCCGATTCCCAGGTTGTCGTCTTGACCGGCGATGGGTCGTTGATGTTTCAGCATAATCTCTGGGCGCTGTCACGACACGACGCGCCGGTGATTGTGGTGGTCTACAATAACCACTGCTATGAAGGCACCCGCGCGCCGAACTGGGCGCGGGGCGGTCCTCAGGTTCAAGCGCAGAAGGATATGCTGAATTATTTGGGCGACCCGGATGTCGATTTCTCGATCCTTGCTAAGGCCTATGGCGTGGACGGCGAAGTTGTCGGCAACCCATCGGAACTCAAGTCGGCAATCCAAAGGGCGATTGAGGCAACCAAGAACGGCAAGCCTTATCTTCTCGATGTCACCGTGGAAAGATGGGGGCCCGGTGGCGAACTGACTTGGCATCCGGAGACGTCCGTCGCCGCCATGAGAAGCCGGAAGATCTAGATATAACCGACGGGTATTGTGAGGGAGTCACGATGAAAGGCCAACGCCTGACGGCTGCGTTCGTGTTCATTGCCGGTCTGATTTTGGCTCAATTAATGGGCCCGCAAGTGCAGGCGGGGGACGATTTTGACGCCTTGACGCCGGAGCAAGCCGCTTTTGCCACGCGTTTTTCGGAATTTATCGAACGCATCGACACATATTATTTCGACCGCATCGACCAATTAAACGGCGGCAGCGAACTACAAACGCTAACCGACAGCACCGAATATTCGGATTATGACGTCAAAGTAGCGCGCGGACCGGTGGTTGAAAAGGCTGGGCGGACGATCCAAATAACCAAAAAACCAACCCGGGATTTTCAAAGGGAAAATCTTTGGAGCCGCTACTTTCTTTTCGATGTGCACCCGGAAACACCATTGGTCGGCATGTTGCACGCGGCGATCGTCATGCAAATCTACCCTGACGGTACGGGAACCATTGCCGGCTTCCTCGACACGCTACGAACCGCCAACCAGCAAGAAGACCTCGACTATCTCACACAGGCTATGGATCGAGTTTATGAGAAACACGGAGTTGATGCCGCGCCCTATCGGAAATTGAGCCGTGAAGGCGACAACGACGAAGACGATCCGGCGAAGGAAAATAAAGATTACCGGCGCAAGACCACGAGTGTTGGCGGGAGTTTCTATGGCCGGGAACGATTCGCCCTGAATGAAGAGAGTTTCAGTTTCCTGCTGGACGCCTATGAGACAATGGTCGTTGCCTATTTGGATGTTGTGGAACGACGAAAAGATACACCCTACACGGAAGAGGATTTGGCAGCCCAGGACGCCATGCGAAAAAACTGGGCGGAAGATCGTCTGTTTTCCGATCCGTACACGACCGGAGTAACGCCTTACGAAATCTGGTCGCTCATGAGCTTACCGCCCGAAGTGAAATTTTAGTGCGTTTCCAAGATTAATTGACTCATGAAAATGCTCTAGAGTCCTAGTTTGGTCGCACCGCGCCCGTACGCCTTGACCCCGCAGAAATCCGTATTGTCACACCATAGGGGGTGGCGGAGGACGGCAAAACTTTCGAGGAAATACAGGCGAGCAAACCGCTCGCTGACTTGGGCGAAGAATGGGGCAACTCAGCTGACGCTATATTGGCGCGACGGATTGTGCACTTCCCGTCGTTCAATCACTGGTAACGATCCTTGCAGCACGAGTTCCAATGAAATTTAAGGGGCAATCATAATGGCTCAGATACACAAGACTTTCGTATTTTTTATTTTCTTCGTTTTGTTAGCAGCTTGTTCTTCATCGGGCCGCGACCGACGACCATCCCAAATGAATTTTCAGGGCGGTCAGGTTCTAAAGCCGGGGGGTCTTCTGTTCACCGGGTTCGATGCCAATAACGACTACAAGGTCAGCCGTGAAGAGTTCAATAGCGGCATTGATCTGGCCTTTGCGCGTGCCGACGTGGATGGTTCAGGGCAATTGAGCCTCTACGAGTATCAGGACTGGGCTGGACTGGCGCTGGGATCCAAGACGGCTTTGCCCGCGTGGATCGGCATGGACCGCAATGGTGACAATTCCATCGACCAAACCGAGTTTCGCGGCGAGTTCACGCGTTTGGCGGAAGAGTATGGGCTCTCGAGCGCTGATGGGTTCGTATTGGCGGCACTTACGCGCGACATGGGCGAGGTAATGGCAGACAGGATGTCTAATAGACCGAGCATGGGGCGAGGCCGCATGCCAGGTGGTCGAACAGGTGGCGGAAGAAGACGCTGAGACTCTAAAAAGTGGAGTTGTTCCTATCAACAGGCTCATCGCTGGCTCTCGGTCTCCTGTGAAGCTCCCTTGGGGAGGCGAAACACACGCAAAGTCGTATAGCGTAATGAAATTCATTCAGCATCTTGAGAAGTGCGAACCAGGAACCGAACAGATGTACAATTTCTTGTGTGAATCATGTCACCCCAGCTACTTCCAGCAGTCCTACTTCTGGATGGCAGGAATTGAGGATGATAATTGGACCAACGACGTATTTCGTGAACATGCTCACACTCTTCTGGAACCACTCATCCTGGCTGGAGAGAAAGCCTCCCTTGGCCTCACTCAGGCTATCGAACACCTGACTGCGGTTTCCAAGTCCATCATAGTCACTTCGGAATAGCCTTTATGGACTCTGTTCGGGTTCGAAACGGTGCTTTGTCGTAGTGTGCATTCGTGTGGCTGTTCCTCGCCACATGTCACCGTTCACCAGCCCACTAATTTATAGCCGCAATGGCACCGCAAGCCGTGGTGATCGTCACGGGGCGCCGTCGAGAAAAGCGGCGATGTCCGCGAGACTTTCGAGCGCCAGCATTTCTTCGGTGGTCAAGGTGCGGCCCAAATGCTCCTCCAAAACCAAGACCAAGCGCATATGCGCCAAACTATCCCATCGTTCGGTTCGCCCAATGGCAGCCTCGGCGTCTAGCTGAGGCGGTTCCACTTGCAGGGCCGAGGCCAGCAATTGCCGGGCGGTTTGCCAATGGATGCCATGTTGCAAAGATGCCGTTTCGGTCATTGCCCCGTCTCTTCTTGTGTCTTCTCTTCTTGTCTCTTCTCTTCTTGCCGCTTGGCCTGCCACTCGTCACGCAATATGCCGAACATCAACAAATCGTGCCGCGTGCCGTCGAAACCTCGGCCATGTAGGCGTAAAACGCCCTCGCACTTAAAACCTTGAGCCTTATAATTAAAAATAGACGGGAAATTACGTGCGTTGACTTTGCCGTAAATTTTGAAGACTCCCATATCGTTAAACAGCCAATCAAAAACCGTTTGACGAACTTCGATCACCACTCGGCGACCCCAATAATCCTTATTGCCAATCACGATATTGGTCAGCGCCCGCTGTTCGGCCTCAAGGAAGATGGATATAAAGCCGATCGGCAATTCCTGTTCCCGCGGGAAAATACCAACGTGAAATCGTCGTCGATTGTCAAAGCGCCGAATATGCTGGGCGGCCCGGGCCGTGTCCCATTGGCGCGGCTCAAAGCCCAAGCTATTTTGCACCTCGGGGTCGTTCCACCAGCCGACATAAGTGTCGGTGGCGTCTTTTGCCGTCAACGAGCGAAGCCGATAATTTTCGGTCTGCAACTTCAGCTGTCTTCCCGGTCTCCAATCCGTCATGTCGCCACCGTTTTCAAACAAGCCTGGCGCACGATGTCGCGGTTCAGTTTGCCGCGGTCGGTTTTGGGAATGTCGGTCAGGAAAAACCAACGTTCCGGTACACATTCTCGGCGGATCCGCCCCATGCACCAGCTGCGTAATTGTTCCCCATCGATCGTCCCTTCGCCGGCAATTTGCACCGCGACCGCCACGATTTCTCCCGCAACCGCATCCGGTAGTCCAAAGGCACAGGCCTCCACGACCAAAGGATGGCGCTCCAACAGGGCGTCGACCTCCTCCGGCGACACCTTCATGCCGCCCCGATTGATTTCGTTCTTTATGCGCCCGGTCAATCGGATCCAGCCTTGGGCGTCGACCGTGCCGGTATCGCCGGTATGATACCAGCCGTCGCGTATGGCATGGGCGGTCAGGTCCGGTCGCCGAAAATAGTGGGTCATCAGCGACGGCGGGCGCAGCACAATTTCACCCTCACCGGTTTTGGCGCGGGAGCCGTCGGACAGGCAAACCGCCGCGTCGCCGCCCCACATCGGGCCGATCAGCCCGTCTTCCGGTGGCCGATCCCGGGCCGACCCCCCGGCGATCCAATTGGCGGTTTCCGTAATGCCATACATGTTGCGCACATCGTCGGTGCCCGACCAATCGGCAACGGCACGGACCAAGTCCGCCGCCACCGGCGCCGAGCCGATATTAATTTGTCGCACGGTGTCACGAGAGGGCGGCGGCGAGGCCTTCAAGGCAACCTTCCAGAAGGCCGGCACCGAACTCATGAAAGTGATGTCATGCTCGACCAATTGCGCGCCCAATCGGGCGGCCCCCGCCAGGCCGCCGCCAGCGGCCAAAAATACGTCGCCACCGGCAAACAGGGGGGTCAGGCAATTGCCGATCAGGCCATGTCCGAAATGGCTCGGCAACACACAAAGGGTGCGCCTCAAAGTCGCACCGTCAATAAATTTATGATTATAATTAATCCGTGAGCGGATCGATCCGAAGCTGTGCACAACCGCCTTAGGGTCCCCCGTGGTGCCCGACGTAAACAACATGAGGGCCGGTGCCGCCACTGCCCCACCGATCCGCCATGTGCCGGGATCTAAACCCTTGTTCGGCTTGGCCGCGTCCTCGATGACGCATATGTCATCCGGTAGCGCTAAATCCCCGGTCCGATCGCCGGGCAACACCGCATCGGGTTCGGTGAACGTTATTACATTCGCGATTTCTCCAGGCGTTAAATCCGGGTTAACACAAGCAGCACAGGCACCCACCGCCCAGACCGCAAAGAGATCGGCAAAAAACGCCGGCGTACCGCCATGGGCGATGATCACCCGACTGGCGGGTCCGACACCCGCCTTCTCCAAAGTGGCAAGGCGCTCGACGACGGCGCCGCGCAGTTCCGCAGCCGACCATTTGCATGCCCGTGCCAAGTCACTGACTTCACCGATCCGCGCCAGATCGAACACCGCACGCTCCATGTCCGTTTCCCGTATTGCCAATATGCCCAATTTCCGGGCGGGCCTTGTTGTGTCTTCCACTCACAGAGCCATGATGGTCGCGCCCATGTTCGCCGGCTAGAGCGCATTCAGGAAAAGTGGGCCCGGTTTTCCGTCCGAATGCGCGATAAAACAAAGACTTAGAGCACGCTCAAGGATTCCATCTTTTATCAACGTGCTCTAAGGCGCATGGATTAAGTTTACCCTATCTGACGTCGCCCAAGGCATCCAACAGAGGCTGAAGATGCTTTTCGTAATTGCGCCAGCGTTCGACGGAGCCTTTATAAATGGGTTGACGAACCTGCCAGCGGCTTGCCGTAAGGACGGATCTCGATGCCTTGTAAAAGGTCAAACATTCATCCGACCACGGAAGATCAAGATAGTCTATCACTGCCCGCGATTTTCCTTCCTGGTCGGCAACTATATCTTCGTACTTCACTTCCAAGATCCGGCCGGGCAGTACTTTTTCCCAATGATCCATAAGCCGCATGTAATGGGTGTAATAGGTGCCCAAGGATGACAGATCTTTCTTATAGGCATGAAAGTCGTTGAACGATTGGGTATAAATGGAAAGGCAATTGTCGAGGGCGTTTCTTTTGGAATGAATGATCTTCACGTTGGGAAAAAGAAGTGCAATCAATCCGACATTTTGGAAATTATGCGGCATTTTATCGGTGACGAAATCCGCATCCGTCGAGTGCCGCTTTATATCCCACAAATAAGAACGTGCCAGGAATTCCACGCCCATCTTGGACATATACTCCATATTGCTGGGATATTCCGGCGATAGTGTCGGATGAAGCTCGCAATATTCCACGGACCTTTGGGCCAACTTATTTAAGTATTCGAGCTCCCCGGCGCCGTGTATTTGCGGATGGCTCGATATGATTTGTTCCAACAGGGTGGTGCCGGACCGCGGCATGCCGACGATAAATATGGGCCGATTTGACTCGCAGCCGTAATCTTTTCGCTCGGCAAAAAACTCCTCCGTAAAGACATCGATAATTTTGTCGATATGAGTGACGAATTTATCGACGTCGCCCTCGGCTTCGACGGCCGCATTAGCTCGTCCGAAATAGTGAAAAGCTTTGTCGTAGTCGCCCATGTCATCGAAAATCTTTCCCAAAGAAAACAGCAAACCTTTTCTTTCAGCGCCGCCTTTTTCATCCGGGCTGGCAAGCTCTTCCATCTTCTCAAGTTCGGGTGGTGCTTCTTTGAATTTCTTAACCTGGGCAAGGGCAGCAAAGCCCGCACCGTTTGTCGGCGATTTTTCCATTCCCTTTCTTATGAGTTCTTCCGCTTCGGTTAACTTACCTTCATCGTGTAGCAGGCGGGCGAGACCCACATAGCCGCCGGGACGTTCCGGGTGGTGTTCGATCAGACTTTCGTAACAGATCGTCGCATCTTGCGGCCGCCCGGCCATTCGATAGGCGGACCCTAGATTGTTTAAGGCCTCGACGAATTCCGGATTGATCGCCACTGCTCTTTCCAAATATTTGATGGCGTCTTCCGACTTGTAAAGTTTCGAGAAGGTGTGTCCCAAATTATTTAGGATGACCGGATCGCGCGGACGCAACATGGCGGCCCGATAAACCAGCTCGAGCCCCTGCATCAGCTCGCCTTGGGTCGCCTCGAGGGTGCCCAGCAAATTAAGGGCGTCGGGTTGATTGGGATTTTGCGTCAGCACGCCCCGGAAAATGGCCCGGGCTTCATCCACCTCATTGTTGCGGATATGCCCAATCCCCTTTTCCAGCAAAGCTTGAAGCTTTTCAATCTGCTCTCTCTGCCGAGCAGGCATGGCGGCCCGGCCGCCCATAGGCGACCCCAATCCGGGAAGCTGGGATGACGATTGTTTGGACTCCACCATGTACCTGATCCTTCGCCTGTTGATGTGCCGGCAATTCTAGAGACCAGCCCGATCCCGCACTTTAAAGCATGCTCTTTCAGTTGTCCTTTATCGGCCAGGGCCGCGTCTGTAAATACCGGCCTGACATGGTGGCAGGTGTTATCCGTTTTGACGCCCCGGGCCATTTGCCGGACGCGGCATTGCCGGTTTTATTCGATAAAATGCCTGACGCCGCCATGAAGCCAATCTGTTGTATTTTTGCCACAATAGGCCACAAATAAACCCTAGCCCAGGCCCTGGTTTGATTGCCGTATGTCGCCGCCAGCCGGCATTTTTGTTGTCGTATCGCATTAGAGCACATTCACTTTATTTGGAATCGCTAACGTGCTCTAAGCCTTTGTTTTGTCGCGCATTCGGACGGAAAATCGGGTCCACTTTTCCTGAATGCGCTCTAGTAATACGCGGGCATTGATGCGGATACGGGATATATCTTCGGCGGTCTCGCTCATGGCCAATGCCCGGTATGAGTTCACCCTGTCGAACAATTAATGGAACCCTTATTATTAGCGGCGGCATCGGCTATGAGTTTGCCCCGGGCGAGACGTCATTGCCGGCCAATTGAAGAGCTCCACCATGGGTCGAGTTTTATTCTGTTTCTTGTCTTTTTGCCTGTGCGTTGCGTGCGAGGAATCCGGTCCGGACGTCACTCTCGACAACGTCTTCAACGCGCAGATGATCGAAGATTACGACCTGGTCATTAACCTTAGCACCGACATATTGGGCCAGTGGGGGGTGTCTAAGGAAGACAAAGTCAAAGCCTATACATTCCGAGGCGGCGGCTATAGCAAGCTCGAGCAATACGAGCCCGCAATCGCCGATCTTAGTGACGCCATCAAACTCGACCCGACGTGGCGATTGGCCGTGCTTGACCGCGCTGCCGCTTATCAAGCGATTGGCTTGTATGCCGAAGCCGTCGAGGACTGGACGGAAATAATAAGAACAGATCCTCAACATGCCGAGGCGTTTGCTCAACGCGGTGAGGCGCGTGCCGCCTTGGGTCAACATAAATTGGCGATTGAAGATTTTACGCAAGCGGTGAAGTTTAACCCGAGTGCTGCCAGATCCTATAACCTGCGCGGCCTTTCCCATCGCTTGCTTCGCCAATACGAAAGCGCCATCCAAGATTTTACCGCTGCCATTGAAATCAAACCGGCGTTTCTGGCGGCCTTGAACAATCGGGGCTTGGCGTACAATTCTCTGGGTCAATATGCGCGTGCGATTGAAGATTACACCATAGCGCTTCGACTCTTTCCAAGATACCTGATGGGCTACAATAACCGCGGAATCAGTCTTGGTTTTCTCGGACAGCACGAAGCGGCTATCCGCGATTTCAATACGATCATTGAGTTCAATCCGGAAGACGCGTTTGCGTTTAATAACCGATGCAACGCCTATGGCAAGCTTGGCGAATTAGAGCGTGCCATTGAGGACTGTAACAAGGCCATCGAGCTCGATCCGAATTATGCATATTCGTTCTTCAATCGCGCCACCGCTTATGGCGCGCTCGGCGAATTTGGCAGCGCTATTGAGGACTACACCAGAGCCACAGAACTCAATCCGAAATATGCCGAAGCGTTCAACAAACGCGCACAGGCTTTTGAAGAACTTTCGGACAAACTGAAAGCCATCGAGGATTATACGAAGGCAATTGAGCTTACGCCAAAGAGAGCCGTGCTTTATCTTAAGCGTTGCGCCGCTCTCGGTGAAATTAGCGAATACGGCGAAGCCCTTACGGATTGCAGCAAAGCGGTTGAAATGAATCCGGATTCACCGCCCGTTTTCAGTCAGCGTGCGCTTCTTTATCAGAAACTTGAACAATATGACGATGCCGTAAAGGACTGGGATCGATTTATCGAATTAAACCCGAATGTTTATGCCGCCTATATGAACCGTGCACTCGGCCTTAAAAAAATGAACCAGTATGACCGGGCGGTCGACGATTACATCAAAGCCATCGAACTCAATCCGGAATCCGAATCGGCGTTTCTCGAGCGCGCCGGCGCTTATGAATCACTGGGTCAATTTGACCGTGCCACCGATGATTACGGCAAAGCCTTGGAACTCAATCCGGAAAACATTGCTTCCTTCACGAATCGGGCCAACAATTTCTTACGACTCGGCCAATACGAAAAAGCCTTGGACAGCTATGCCGAGTCGATAAATTTGGACCCAAATATTGCCGGAACTTACTTTGATCGTGGTCTGGTTCATATCACGCTCGAACAATATGACAATGCGATTGAGGACTACACCAGAGCCATAGAACTCAATCCGATCGATGCCGGCGGATTCGTTATGCGAGGCGGCACGTTCGGCGTGATGGGCCAGCTCGAGTCCGCGCTCGAAGATTTCAACAGAGCGATCGAATTGGACTCGAATGACGCAACGACGTTCGTTCGACGCGCCGCCGCCTTTAACGGGCTTGGTCAATATGACCGCGCCGTTGACGACCTCAATCGCGCGATTAAACTCGATCCGGCCGATGGCACTGCCTATAACAGCCGCTGTTGGACAAACGCCAAACACCTTGGCCGGTTTGAAGCGGCGTTGCCCGATTGTGAAACGGCTGTAAAGCTTGATCCGGCGTCGGCCAACGCCCTGCATAGCCTCGCCTTCGTCCATGAGGGCCTGGGTGACCGCGGCCTCGCCGTCGAGGAATACCGGCGTGCGCTCGAGATGGATCCAGATCTCCAGGCGACAAAAGACGATTTGGCGCGGCTTGGCGAACTTTGATATGGCGCACCAAAAGGGTGGTCTTGGCGGCCGTGGATAGATTATCCTTAGGGTCCTTCCGGTTTTGATAGAATCAAAACCGGAAGGACCCTAAGTTGTTGTTTTGTCGTGTTTCCGGACGGAAAATCGGGTCCGTTCATCCCTTCAATCGATCCGCCGGATCGATTGACCTTGGCAAGGAAGGTCTTCACTCCTGGAAACACTCTAGGGTCAATATTGGACGGCTTGTGGTCCCTGCCGAGAATTTGGATAAAGTCCCGGGATGGGCACAAGAAAGCGCGCTAAATCGGCGAAAAGGGGCCGGTGCGACAAGGTGTTATGTTTCCGTTTCCACTGCTGAGGGGGGTAATCTCATTCATGGATGAGTCGCGACTATTGCTGATAGCACAGGGGAACCATCAATGATTGCAGCGATTGCGTCTTGGAATCTTCCAGCGCCAAAACGATTGCTTTTCCTCGGCACAATACTGGTGATCGTGGCGACTTCGTTTTGGATGGGGTCGCGCTATCCCGAAATAGACGAGAAGGCGTTGATGGGCGAAAACACCATGCTCGAGGATCCGCTTGGGTTCCAAGCTTTGCTTCAGGTCGAGGATTGGAATCCGCTGTGGCAGCGTGTCACCTATTCGACCATAAATTGGATCGACACCAATAAGCGCGGAATGACATTCGGCATTTTTCTCGGCGCTATCCTTCTAACTCTTGTAAAAATGCTTCGTAGACGCAGTTATTCCAGCGCGGTCGGCAACACTTTATTGGGGATCATTATGGGGGCCCCCCTTGGCGTTTGCGTGAATTGTGCGGCGCCGGTGGCCAAGGGCTTACATCATGCGGGCGCCCGACTTGAAACCACACTGGCCACCATGATCAGTTCGCCAACATTAAACGTGGTCATACTGACAATGCTGTTCGCGTTGTTTCCGCCTTATTTGGCGATAACAAAACTTGTGGCCACGCTCGTGTTTATCCTTGTGATCATTCCGGTCATGTCGCGCTACGTTTTCGCCGACGAAGTTAGACAAACCATAGAGAACGAAGCCTGCCTGTTGCCCGAGTTGGACGATTTTCCGGACAATGAAGGTTGGCAAGCGGCTTTTGTCGAGGCGGGCAAAGATTTGCTCGGCAATCTTTGGTTCATCGTCCGAACAACCATGCCCCTTATGTTACTGGCGGGCTTTCTCGGTGCGCTGGTGGTTTCCTTGATGCCCCTGGAAACCATCGCGGCTTTGGATACGGGAATCACGACCATGCTCTTGCTGGCTCTGGTCGGAATTTTCCTGCCCGTCCCCATGGCCTTCGACGTGATTATTTGCGCCATCCTGTTGGCCGCCGGCATGCCAGTGGCCCATGTCATGGTGCTACTTTTCACTTTGGGGATATTCAGCGTTTATTCATTCTTCATCGTCGCCACGACCATCTCGAAACGGGTGGCTTTCGGCTTGGTCGGCGTCTTGATGGCGACCGGCATCATCACCGGATACATTGCCGGCCAATATCACGACTGGGAACTGGACCGGATGCTCGAAATGTACCGGCAAAGTTCATCTATTGATTTCATCGGCAGTGCCAACGCCGCCGAGACGCAAGAGCAAGTGGCGGTTGGCGTCGGCATCCCAGCTGAGTCTGAAGAATGGGAGGCAGGGGGTGTTGACGTCACCAGTGTGGATTTTCAACCGCGTTCCCCGGGCGGCGAAAAACTATTTACCCGATACGAAACCCAAGCCTTCGGAATCGATATGCCGATTCTGTTCAGCGGAAAGGATTTTTGGAGCCCGTTCTTTCACGAACGAGGCGTCGCATCGGGAGATTTCGATAATGACGGTTGGGTCGATATCCTTCTGGGCAGCGAGTTGGGTGTTCATCTTTATCGCAATCGAGAAGGTCAAGGCTTCGAGGGCGGATTGTTAAATGTTCCCGGTGTCGCCGGGCTCAATACCTTTGTCGTCGCATTTATCGATATCAACAACGATGGCTGGCTGGATATCTATTTTACCGCCTACAACCAAGGAAATTATTACGCACTCAACCAGCAAGGGGATTTCGCCAATAGCACTTTGGTCAAGATCGAGAATGCTGGGGCCGTCCACACCCAATCTCTCACGTTTGGTGATATCGACTCCGACGGCGATCTAGATGGCATATTAGGCAATTGGTATTACGGCAATGGCGGGCCCCGGCCGCTTGTGCACGATGCCCTCAATAAGATCCTTATTAATAAGAACGATGCCTTCAGCGATGCCGATATGATTTATCTTGATGGCTTGCCCGGAGAAACATTGAGTGCCTTGCTATCGGACTTCAACCAAGACGGTCATCTGGATTTAATTATCGGTAACGACTTCAAGGAGCCCGATTATTATTATTTTGGCGATGGTGCCGGTGGATTCCGCAAGATCCTGAAACAAGATAACATCATTCCGCGGACGACAACCACGACCATGAGTATCGACACCGCGGATGTCAACAATGATCTCACCCTGGAAGTATATGTGACGCAAATAGCGGCACGGGCAACCGGTGCTTCGGCTCAGATCTACCGCCGTCCGTTCGACGATTATTGTTTGGAAGTTGCCGAGGAAGAGGACCGCGTCATTTGCGAACGCAATGTGGAAATCAGAGAGGCCTTCCAGTTGAAGCCCAGTGATCCACCGACAGACATTGAAAAGTGCGACACGATCGCGGGCAAATATGAAGGGCAACGGGACGTGTGCCGAGCCATGTGGCTGATGCAGATGGCTAGAACCGAGAAAAAGCGGGAATTGTGCGATATGATCGACCCGGCGCAGGAGCGCGCCGCCTTTATTTGTCGAAACAGTTTGAGACGGGGAAGAACCGCATCAATCGAAGAGAAGAGTTCTCTTATTACGCAAATTCGAAATGACAATGTATTTCTCGTGCGCGGCGAGGATGGCCGTTTTACCGATGAGGCGGAAGCTTTCGGACTTCAGACAACCGCCTGGAGCTGGACCGGAAAGTTTGCCGACGTGAATAACGACACGTGGCAGGATGTGCTTGTTGTCAATGGCACGTGGTGGACCAGGCCGGGACTGGGGGTTACGTCCAACATGTTCTTCGTCAACAATCAAGGGGTGAAATTCGAGGAGAAGACGGCGGAGTTCGGTCTGGAAGATTTTGCGGTGGTCAGCGCCTATACCTATTTCGATATGGATAATGACGGCGATCTGGACATTTTGACCAATGCGGTCAATGCGCGACACCGGCTCTATGTCAACAACGAGACTGAAAATAATTCGATCGCATTCGATTTGAGGGATCACATCGGCAATCGCTTTGGCATCGGCAGTAAAATTATCATTCACTATGGCGAGAATGGGTCGCTGCACCAAATACGCGAGATCAAGTCGGGCGGCGGCTATCAATCCTTCGATGCCCCCATCGCCTATTTCGGCCTCGGCAAACACGAGGACGTCCAAAGAATTGAAGTGCAGTGGTCCACTGGCGGCGCGACCGAAATTGACGGGCCGTTCAATGCCGGCGCGAAGCACACCATAACGCGGCGAGGGTAAGTTTTACCTGCTAGAGCGCATTCAGGAAAAGTGGGCCCGGTTTTCCGTCCGAATGCGCGACAAA